>NZ_JBEZKL010000076.1:0-35786 GCF_040704695.1 Streptomyces sp. NPDC048411 | reverse complement strand
CCCCGATACTGGGCGTATCGGGGCGAGCCCGACAACGCAGCGAGCGTGCGTGCCAGGCGTCGCCAGGCAGGCGGGACTTTCGAAACACGCCCTAGGAGGGTGCTGAAGATCTTGGCCGGATCAGCGAGCGGCGTCTGGTGCGTGCAGCTGCAAGGCGCCGGGAGCCCGGCCAAGATCTTCAGTGCCCTCCTAGCGGACCTCACAGCGAAGGCTAGCGCCTGCCCTACCCGGCGCGACTCGCAGGACCAGACGGCGGCCGGTGGCGCGCACCTCGATGCCCGGGTCGGTGGAGACGACCTCGCGCACCGGACGCTCCCACACCACGTTCACGGGCGTCCCGCTCCGATCGGGCCCGCTCACGCACACCGTCGTCGAGTGATGCCCCTCCCGTACGAGCACGCTCGCCGGGGCCGTGACGGAGAGCGGGCCCGCTGTGCCCGGCTGCCAGAAGTTGGCGGCGGTCAGCCCCAGCGAACGGACGGCGACACCCTGCCGGTCCGCGGTGTTGGCCAGGACGGTCAGCCATTGCCGGTCCGCCGCGCGGGCGGCGAGCGTGCGGCGGGAGGCGCCCGGCATCAGCAGATAGAGGTACGTGGCGTCGGTGGGGTCGGTGCCGTGGTCGAGCCAGAGGGTCTGCCAGTGGCGGGTCCGCTGCTCGGTGGAGCTGGTGGTGTTGATGTCGGACCAGGCTCCGGTCCTGGCCTCCCGCAGCGTCCGCAGGGCGGCGCCGCCGGGCAGCACCCAGCCGCCGTGTCCGTCGAGGTGCGCCCAGCGCGGACGGTCCCCGCCGTCGAGGGTGAACGCGGCGGAGGGGTCAGGACCGAGGTTGCGGTTGTCGACGATCGTCTCGACCGGGACCCCGTCGGCGGCGCTGATGCCCGCCCCGAGACAGATGACCGTATCGGCGGCGCAGAACCAGGATTTGCGGGCCTGCAGGGTGGATCCCAGGCCCTTGACGTGCTGTCCGACGGCGGCGAACTCGCCGTCGTGCGTGCCGCCGACCCACTGGACGGCGGGCCGGGGTTCGCCCCATTCGCCGCCCGCGCAGTCGGTGAGGCGCTTGGTCGAGACGGTGGTGCCGGGCAGGCGGTACCAGTCGACGGTCGGCCAGAACCAGTCGGTGTACTGGTCGCCTCCCGAATGCCCCTGCCACCAATAGAGCATCCCGGCCCCGGTATGCCAGCCGCGCGGGTTCTCCCCGTTGCCGCATTCGTACGAGCTGATCCGCTCCGACGCCATGGAGAGGTTGGCGACCCAGCCCGGGCGGCGGTGCACGGCCCGGTCCATGGCGGTGAAGAGCGTGTGCCCGACGGGTTCGGGGGCGGCGGGGACGGCGTCGGCGGCGACGGCCGCCAGCCGGGACAGATCGGCGACACCGAACTGCGGCGCGGTGAGGATCGGGGTGACGGTGTCCCGTTCGATCCACCCCTTCACCATGGCGTTCCACCGGTCGCGCTCGGCGGCTGAGGCGCCACCGGCGAGGAGCGCGATGGCGGCGATCAGCCCCTGCCCGTGGAAATGGTCGCTCCGCATGACCTTGCGCTCGTCGCTCCCCAGCAGCCCCCGGCTGATGGCGCGGCCGTTGACGCTGTCCATCATCAGACCGTCGTGGATGAGCGGCGCGTAGGCGTGCTCGACACTGTCGAGAATGATCTGCCGGTTGGGGTCGGTGACCGCCCAGCTGGACCCGGCGAGCAGTGCGAAGAGCCGGCCGAGGCCGTCGAGCATGACCTGCCCGTACGTTCCCGAGTAGGCGACCCAGGTGTGCTGGACGAACGACCCGTCGGCGTAGAGGCCGTCCCCCTTCGTCACGTACGGGAAGACGGGCGAGAGGGCGTCGCGGGCCAGGGCGGTCTTCACGGGGTCGCGGCCGAGGATGCCGCGAAGGGCGACGGAACGGCAGAGGTCGACGCGGTTGGCGCCGGTGGACGTGCCGCTGTAGTCACGGAGCATGGCATCGGGGATGAAGTGGTCCACCGCGGCGCAGGCGGCCTGTCGCTGTTCCTCGGTGAGGTGGTCGTGGAGGACGGCGACGATGTCCATGAGGAGGCGTGGGCTGCCGATCTGCCATTCCCACCAGTTGCCGTACCGGGTGGTGGCGGGGCTGTAGATCGTCGCGGCGAGGTGGTCGAGGCCTCGGACGATGTCGGCGAGGAGCGCGGTGTCACCGGTGTGGCCGGTGCCCTGCTGGGCGTACGCCTGGGTCATGGTCCACAGGCGGCTGTAGCTCGCGGTGATGCCGGACGGCGGGTCGAAGGGACGGTCGGCCCAGAGGGAGGCCGCGGTGGGGGCCATGGTGGCGCGGAACCCCGCGGCGAGCCCACCGGTCTCGGCGAGCCGGGAGGCGTAGGGCTCGGCGGCGGCGTCGTATCCGGTGCCGAGCGCGAGATCGACCCAGCGCAGCCGGAGGGTGTCGAACTCGTCCGCGGGTGCGTCGGTGGCGTGGGCCTGTCCAGGCAGGGCCAAGCCGAGTGCGGTGGCGGTACTGGTGGCCAGAAAGGAACGGCGCGACCAGGCGGGCAGGAGTGACACGACAAGACCTCCGGAACATCAGTGGTGTGGACCGGCCGCCCGCCGGTCTAGCACGCGCCCGTGGGAACGGGAAGGGGGCGGGACCGCTACCGGCCCCCGCCCCCTCACCGCTTATTGCTCAGTGCTCACCGATCGCTCGGTCAACTCCGGCAGTGGAATCGCGCGTTGCCCCAGTCCGCGTGGTCGTTGCCATTGCCGTCGCCGCCGTCCCCGACGACCAGCTCGACGTACTTCGCACCGGTGACATCCGCCGCGAGCGACCAGGCGGTGTCGGCCGCCTTGAGCACCGGTGACTTCACCTTCTCCGTGCCGTCGGCCGTGACGCTGAACTGCACGCTGCCCGCGCTCTTCTGGACATCGTCCACGCCGACCTCGGCGGTGAACGAGGTGCACTGGCCGCCCAGGTAATAGCGGATCTTCGCTGGGGCGTGGCTGCCCAGGCCCTTGGCGTAGACGGTGCCGCCGATCGTCAGCGGGGAGCCGTCGCCGGCGCCCGTCTCACCGTTGGACATGTCACGCTCGACCGGTCCCCAGCCGTTGCTGGCAGCAGTCCAGTCCAGGTCGCTGGCCCAGCTGTCCGTGGTGGGCGGCGGCGGCAGCGTCCGTACGGACGTCTGCGCGCCGAGGGTCCGCTTCGCGCTGCCGACCGTGTAGGACACCTCGGAACTCAGGTTGTACGTCTGGTACTTGGCGTCCATCGGCGGAGTGACCCGCCAACCGGCGGTGGCCTTGGCGCCCGCCGCGACCGAGTCGAAGGTGACGGCACCCACGGGCTCCGCCTTCCAGCCGTCCGGGACGGTGAGACTCACCGAGACGCCGGCGACCGGCGTCGCCTCGTAGTTGGTGAAGCTCGCCTCGACGACGCCTGCGACGCCCGGCTCCAGGGTCTCCGCGGCCGGGTCGACACTGAGCGTTCCGCAGGCGGCCATCTCACCGGCCGGGGCGGCGCCGAGGTCGGTCACGGTGAACCCGTCCAGGACGAAGTCGGCACCGTCGGGTGCGTCGTCACGCTTGCGCAGCCCGGTCCAGGTGTCACCGCAGCCCGCCGTGACGGTCTCGGAGAAGTGTCCCGTGGTGCGCTGCTGACCGATCGCCGTGGTGCGGGTCTCGACCGAGTCGGGGGTGCCGTCGGCCGTGATCCGGTCGTACCCGTCGACCCACTCGTAGGCGCCGGCGTGGCTGGACTGGTAGTCGTACTCCACCTTGTAGCGGTGGCCGTCGGCCATCGGTACGGTCCAGGGCGCGGTCCGGTAGACGAGCCCGCCGTTCTCCTCGTGGGCCTTGAGGGACTCCTTGCCGCCGATCACGTCGTCGACGAGCTTCCCGTTCCAGCCGGCCTGGGTGTACGGGGCGTGCAGCTGGGAGATGACGGTACGGGGGTCGGTGGAACCGCCCGCGTCGCCCTTGAGGAAGGGGCCCCAGCCCTGGTCGACGTCTTCGAAGTCCTCGTACACGACGGTGTTCTTCTTCGTCGCCGGGGCGTTGGCGACGATGCGTACGTCATCGGCCCGTACGGTGGCGGCGCTTCCCCCGGCCGCTTCGATACGGAACGTGGCGCGGCCGCTCGCGGGCGCGGTGAAGTTCACCTTGGCGCGCTGGAAGTACGTGCCGTGCCAGTCGGACGCGGCGACGTAGTCCTCGGCCGTGGAGCGGTCCACGACGACGGACTTCCCGCCGATCGAGAGTGTCGTGTGCCGGGTCTTTCCGGGCTGGACCTCGATGAGCGCGGACGCGGTGTACCGCTTGCCGGGCGTGAGGCCCGAGATGCGCTGCGAGAGTGCCGCCGTGCCGGTGCCGGAGAGCTTGGCGCTGTTGCGGCCCTGGCCGTCGGTGTCGCGGTCGACGGTGCCGGTCTTCGACCAGGCGGTCAGTCCCTTGTCGTTGAAGCCCGGGTCGTCGACCGGGGTGCCCTCGCCCCACTGGGGGTCGGCGGCCTTCGGCGCCTGGTCCGGGTAGAGGACGTACGGCTGTCCGGCGGTGGCCGTCAGCGTGATCTTCCCGTCGACGGGCTTGACCGTGCCGACCTTGACCCGGCCGTTGTCGGTGAGCTTGTAGACGGTGTACGCCCCCGTGGACGGCACGGCCCAGCTGCTCGTACCACCGGACTTGCTGTAGTGGTAGAGCTTCTTCCCGCCGTCCCACGGAAGCAGGTAGTCAGTGCCGCTCAGCACCTTGCGGCCGTGGTCGTAGAAGGTCCGCTTGCCGTCCTCGACGGTGCCCCGGACATCACCGGTGAAGGTGATGTCGTTGCCGTCCCATCGGGTGATCCTCTGGTGCTGGAGGTACTTGGCGGGCAGGTTGCGCTGCCAGATGTTGTTGGAGAAGGCGTTCCAGTCGGTCTCGCCGGTCCAGCCCTCGAACTCCTGGATCGCGGCCTGGCCGAGGACCGGGTCGTTGTTCCAGACGTCCTTCTCGCCGTTGCGGATGAACCGGATGATCTTCGAGTTGAGGCCCTTGTTGGTGGCGGGGCCGTAGTCGAGGTCATTGGCCCAGTGCGACCAGAGCGAGCCGCGCTCGAACTTGTCGGCCCACTCGGTGGCGACGTTCCAGCCCTGCTTCTGCACTTCCTGGAGGGTCTTGTCGGGGATCCAGCCGTGCGTGTAGTAGACGTCGAAGTAGAGCAGGCTGAGGTTGCGGTCCGTCTCGTCGCGCAGCTGCTGTATCCGCTTGGCCAGGTCGCCGCTGTTCACGTCGCGGCGCTGGTCGATGTAGTAGCTCTGGCCGAGCCAGTTCCAGCCCGGCCTGCTCTTGTCGACGAGCTTCTCGTCGAAGGCGTTGGCCTCCGCGTACGCCTCGGTGTCGTTGATGTGGACGCCGAAGGTGGCACCCCACTTCTTGCCGTCCTTCAGGAGCTCGTTGAGGTCCTTCAGCCCGCCGGCGCGCTTGTTGTAGTTGCCGCCGTAGTCGGGGTGGGCGGAGTCGTGCCCCTCGGAGGCGTACCCCTTGAGGATCGCCATCTGCCCCAGGCCGTCCGTGGACAGCGAGACCCGCTTGACGTCGTCGAGGGTCCGCAGGAAGGGGTGGGTGGCCTGGCTGGCGAAGTTGAACGGGATGTGGGTGATGACCCGGTCCGCGGTGTCGTCGCTGCCGGGCGCGATCACGCCGATGGTGCGGAACGCGACGGCGCCGTCCTGCCAGTCGACGGTCTTGTCGCCGTTGGCGTCGGGCGTGACGACGACCTTCGCCCAGGGGAGGTTGTCCCCGCTCTCCGGCTCCGGTGCTCCGGCGCCGCGGTAGGTCCACTGCCCGGACCAGACGCCGACTCGGACGCTGCCGTCGTCGGCCTTGCGTGCCTGGTGCCAGAACCGGGCGTCGTCGCCGCCGGTGGCGCCGGACGGCTTGTCGTACGAGGAGTTGGACTCGATGGCCGCCGCGAGCGAGCCGGTGTTGACGATCGCGTACGAGGCACCGACCGGCGCCTTGTCCGCGGCGGTGTCCGCGGTGACCTTGCCGAAGACGTCGGCGGTCTTCGTCGAGTCGTTGTCCAGCCGGGTGAACGCGGTGGCGGCGCCGGTGTCGGTGGAGCCGACGGAGACCAGGTCGTGACCGGGGATGTCGATGGTTCCGACCCGGAACGCCTCGGTGTCGCGGACGGCCGTCACCTTGAAGGTGGTGGCGCGCCCGGAGACCGAAAGCGAGGCGTCGATCTCGATGCCGGGCAGATCGGGGAAGGTCAGCGTGTACCGGGCGGTCGTGTCGGTGACCTCGGGCGCGGCCTTGAGCTTCACGGCGTGCGCGGTGCCGTTGAGGGTGACCTCGGTGACCGGCTTCGTGGAGCCGGACAGCTGGTTGCCGCTGGCCCGGTCGGTGTACGACAGGACGCGCGGGAAGTCGTCGGCGACAGCGACCGAGAGCTGCGGCGATCCGATGACGGCGGCGTCCGCGGGGACGACCGCGCCGACTGCGGCGGGTGACTGGGTGGCGGCTGTGGCGGGGAGCGCGGTCCCCACCAGCGCCAGGACGGCGGCTGAGGCGGCGGCGACAGCGCCCGCCGAAGTGAATCTTCGCGACATGCTCCCTGAGTAGTCCCCCTGTCCGGACACCGTCAATGACCTGCTACGACTCGGGGCGTTCCAGTCCAACAACCGCGTTGCGTAAGTCCAAGTGGACGGTACGCGTCCATCGACTGACGCCGCTTCACGGACCGCGCCCCGGCCTGACGTTCAGGATCCGCTCGGCGTTCACTCCGCCGCGTACAGCCGCCGCAGATCCACGAGGACGACTTCGCCCCTGGCCTGCGCATTCCGCAGGCCGCCGGTGAACCCGGCGCCGCTGTAGCACGAGAGCCGTACGGCAGAGGTGTCGATTCCACGGCCGGTGAGCAGTTCCTTGATGTGCCGCAGTCGCTCCAGATGCTTCTCCCCCATGACCTGGTCCCACTTGGCCTCCCCCAGGGAGAGCAGCACCCCGTTGTCCTGTCCGACCGCCCCGCGCACGACCACGTCGACTTCGTGGCTGGCGCGGGCCGCCGGGTCGGCGACCGTCCCGTACAAGACATCGATCGGCATGCCGCCGAACGTCTCCGGGGCCGCGAAGTGCGCCACCCATTCCCGGCAGACCTGCTCGAAGTGCGGCCCGACCACCGCCGACAGGAACCGGGCGCGGGAGCCTTCCCAGACCTGCTCCGCCAGTCCGTCCGGCTCGGGACACAGGGCCGGCCCACGCACCGCGAACACCGAAGCCGCGGAACATGCTTGATTCGTCTGCCGCGTCGGCGTAGTCGGCGAAGTCCAGGTTGGCGATGCTCAGATTGGCGGAGATCCCGGCATACCACTGGACCGGAACCCGGAACGTCCGGCCGGGCTCGTCGTACAGGTCGACCGCCAGAAGCGGTCGCGACGGGTCGTCATGGCAGTCGCATCTGCGACGAGCAGCTCACCGAGCTGATCGTCTTCCTCGGCTGCGGCGTTCTCCTCGATCAGCACCCTCCTAGGCAGTCACGTGACTCATCGGACAGGCCCTGACCGGCCCCGGTCGGCGACGTGCTCACTCAGGAAGGCGCCTGCGTGGGCGGCAGCCTCTTCCTTCGTGGCGTAGCAGGAGGCGCCGTCGGCTTCGCCGCGTGTTCCGTCGGCAGCGTGTCCGGTCCACCGCCAGCCACCCGATGACGGGTCCCGCAACAATTCGGCGGTGCCACCGCACAGTTCGACGACGCTCGCCTCCGCATCCGCGGTTGCCGACCTGTCGATGGCGTCGGGCCATTTCTTGCGGGCGCCCTGCCGGGTGATACCCCAAGCGGTGCCCATCTGCTCGTAACTCGCACCGTAGGAACCGGCGGTCTTTGCCGCGATCGCCGTCAACCGCTTGACCTCCGCGTCCACCACCTTCCAGGTGGCGAGGATCGACAGTGTCACCTCGATGGGGTCCGCATCCCACATGCGGTCCTCGGGCAGTCCAGTCGCTCGGGCACGCATGGTTGAGGCGAGTGGGTTGAGAGCGTCGAGGAGGGCCTTGTCGAGGGCTACCAGTTCTGCTTCTGCGGTGGTGATCTCAGATGCCGCCATACTGACAACTCTAGTTACCACGTTCTCAAGATGGCAACTAAAGTTGTCGTACGGCATATGCCAATTCAGTCGCGCGCGCGAGCCCCGAACGGAACGGCTCTTCCGGACCGCTCGCCGCCACGACACGGGGCGGCCCGGGAACTGCTCACACACCGGCATACGAGCGCCCCCGGTCCTTGCGTACCTCGTAGTCCTTCGCATCCCCTGGGCTGGGGCAGCGCAACGACCACAGGGACTCAAGAGCGGACGGGGGCACCCGTGCAAGCAGATACAGCACGCGGTCAGCAGCCGCCGCAGTTGTAGTACGTCACATCCCAGTGGTTGCCCTCGTCCGCGTAGATGTTGCCGGAGGCGGACTTGTACTGAGGGGCGCCGTCACCGCGGAGCCCTATGTAACTGAAGACACCGTGAACGTAGTTGGTGAGACAGGTGGACTTGCCGAAGTCGAGCTTGTAGCCGTTCCAGTGCGAATACGTACCGCTGGCGTGCCCGGTCTCGGTGCCGCCGGTGATGTTGAGGGCGCAGCCCGTGGCGCTCTTGAGCGTCTGGGCGCCCTGGGCGGTGGCCAGGTTCAGCTGTTCGAACGAGGTGCAGGTGGAGTTGTTCCGGTCGGAGCAGCCGCCCGAGGACGACCAGGTGATGCCCGACGCGCGGAACATCGACGTCGCCTGCGCGTGCGTGAGCTTGGTGACGGCGTGCGCCTCGGTGGCGCCGCTGCCGAGGGCGCCGACTCCGGGGGCGAAGAGGGCGCCGAGGACGAGGGCGAGGGCGGTCAGGACGGGGCGCAGGGTCATACGGGACACCATGGGGACTCCTCCTGCTCATGACAACTAGGGCAGGGAGATAGTGCCCGAGTTCTACGCGCGTCCGCCAGAGGGCCTCGCGTGACCGCGAGATGAACATCGCTCTTCCGGAAACGAATCGGCTCCTTGATGTTGAACTTTGAACAAGATGGGTCTACAGTCAATCTCGTTGAAGGTTAAACATCCACTTCGACTGCCGCTCGATCACGTCCCCCGAGGAGGAGCCATGGCTCTGTTCAACCGCAAGTCCACCGCCACACCGTCCGCCCCCGCCACCGTCGCCGTGGACCCGGCCCTGGCCGCCCTGACCGGCGAGTACGCCATCGACCCGACCCACAGCAGCATCGGCTTCACCGTGCGTCACGCCATGGTCACCAACGTGCGTGGCTCCTTCGGGGAGCACGAGGGCAGCCTGAAGCTGGACGGTCACAACCCCGCGAACTCGGCCGCCTCCATCGATGTCAAGATCGCCAGCGTCGACACCGGCATTGCCGACCGTGACGGTCACCTGGTCAGCGGCGACTTCTTCGACGCCGAGAAGTTCCCCCTCATGACGTTCCGCTCCACGCAGGCCGAGCAGCTCGGCGGCGACAAGTACCGGATCACCGGCGACCTCACCATCAAGGACGTCACGCGCCCGCTCGCCATCGACCTGGAGTTCAACGGCTCCGCCACCGATGTCTACGGCAACGAGCGCGTCGGCTTCGAGGGCAGCGCGGACATCCTCCGCTCCGACTGGGGCCTGACCTGGAACGCGGCGCTGGAGACCGGCGGCGTGATGGTCAGCGACAAGGTCAAGCTGAACTTCGACATCTCCGCGATCAAGGCCGCCCCGCAGGCCTGATCCGCGAAAGGCCTCCGGCCCGAGCGCGCCCGCCTTCCATTCCCCCCGCTGGGGAGGAAGGCGGGCGCTCGGCTTTTCCTTCCGTCGCCGGTCTGACGCCGTCCGAACCGGGAGCAAGAGGATCTGCGGCGTGGCCGAGCCGTCCCATCTGCGCGAAACCCGGGCGTCATCGACTGGGATTTTCCGGGCTCCGGAACACCGGCCGCCGAACCCTCCGCCGTCCCTCTCGCAAGGGGACACAGGGAACAACACGGGATTCGCCCGGAAGTTGACCCCATTGGGCTCTCTGGAGTCGCTGATTGCCCGCACACAGTGTGATCTGACATTGCGCACCGCGACGAGAAGCGGGCGCCGGACGGGGCAGCCCGGGCTGAAAAACCGGGGCGGCCCTTGCCAGTCGAGATCGAGAAGTGGAGAAGTCAATGCAGCACAACGAGGGTCAGCGCGTGGAGTACCGGGACGCGGACAACAAGAAGTGCCAGGGCGAGATCACCAAGGTCAGCGGCACCGGCCCGTCGACGACGTACACCATCAAGAATGACAAGACGCACCGTGACGACAAGGTCCGGGAGATGCAGATCGACCAGAACCTGTAGTGGCAACTCCCCCGCTGATCCGCTGCCCCTGCCCCCCGTAGGCGGGCTCGGGCAGGATGCTGATCCAGGGAGTACAGGGGCGCTCGTCACCGCGGCAAAGCGGCTGTGCGGGCGCCCTCACATGTGAACGAACCGGTCCGGTGCGGGCCCCGCGGCGACCATGCCGTGGGGCCCGCACCGGACCACGCGACTACTCCGTGGGTTCGACCCCGGCCCGCAGCAGGCCGTAGGTGTACGCGTCCTCCAGCGCCTGCCAGGACGCGGCGATGACGTTCTCCGCGACGCCGACGGTCGCCCAGTCACCGGTGCCGTCGCTCGTGGTGATCAGCACGCGGGTGGTGGACTCGGTGCCGGTGCGGCCCTCCAGGATGCGGACCTTGTAGTCGACCAGCTCCAGCTTGGCGAGCTGCGGGTAGATCCGCTCCAGGCCGACGCGCAGCGCCCGGTCGAGAGCGTTGACCGGGCCGTTGCCCTCGGCGGTGGCGACGATCCGCTCGCCCTTCGCCCAGAGCTTCACGGTCGCCTCGTTGGCGTGCGTGCCGTCGGGTCGGTCCTCGACGATCGCGCGCCAGGACTCCGTACGGAAGTAGCGGCGTACCCGGCCCTCGGCCTCGGCGCGCAGCAGCAGTTCGAAGGAGGCGTCCGCGGCTTCGTACGTGTAGCCCTTGAGCTCACGCTCCTTGACCCGCTCCACGACCCGGCCGACGAGCTCGCGGTCGCCCCCGAGGTCGATACCGAGCTCCTTGCCCTTGAGCTCGATGGAGGCGCGGCCCGCCATGTCGGAGACGAGCATCCGCATGGTGTTGCCGACCAGCGCCGGATCGATGTGCTGGTAGAGGTCGGGGTCGACCTTGATGGCGGAGGCGTGCAGTCCGGCCTTGTGGGCGAAGGCGGAAACACCCACATAGGGCTGGTGAGTGGAGGGTGTGAGGTTGACGACCTCGGCGATGGCGTGCGAGATACGGGTCATTTCGGCGAGTGCGCCCTCGGGGAGGACGCTCTTGCCGTACGTGAGTTCCAGGGCGGCGACGACGGGGAAGAGGTTGGCGTTGCCGACCCGCTCGCCGTACCCGTTGGCGGTGCACTGGACGTGCGTGGCGCCCGCGTCGACGGCGGCCAGGGTGTTGGCGACGGCGCAGCCGGTGTCGTCCTGGGCGTGGATGCCGAGCCGGGCGCCGGTGTCCGCGAGGACGGTGGAGACGACGGCCTGGACCTGGGCGGGGAGCATTCCGCCGTTGGTGTCGCAGAGGATGACGACATCGGCGCCGGCCTCGTGGGCGGCCCGGACGACGTCCTTGGCGTACTCGGGGTTGGCGCGGTAGCCGTCGAAGAAGTGCTCGCAGTCGACGAAGACCCGGCGGCCCTGTTCGCGCAGGTAGGAGACGGTGTCGCGGACCATCTCCAGGTTCTCTTCGAGGGTGGTGCGCAGGGCGAGTTCCACATGCCGGTCGTGCGACTTGGCGACCAGCGTGATCACCGGGGCTCCGGACTCCAGCAGCGCCTTGACCTGGGGGTCATCCGACGCCTTGGCACCGGCCCTGCGGGTCGCGCCGAAGGCGACCAGCTCGGCGTTCTTGAACTCGATCTCCTGCTGGGCTCGGGCGAAGAACTCCGTGTCGCGGGGGTTGGCGCCGGGCCAGCCGCCCTCGATGAAGCCCACGCCGAAGTCGTCCAGGTGCCGGGCAATGGTCAGCTTGTCCGCGACCGTCAGGTTGATGCCTTCACGCTGTGCACCGTCGCGCAGTGTGGTGTCGAAGACATGGAAACTGTCGTCGGTGGGCTTGGCCTTGGTGGTCATGCTGGTCTGACTCCTGTCGGATGAGTGGATCCGGACGATTGGGCTCCACTTGCCCCCATCATCCCGCGCGCATCGCCCCGGCCGAGGTGAGGGCCGGAAAACGAAAAAACCCCTCGCGGGTGCGAGAGGTCTGCGCGCGGGTCTGAGGCACGGTGGCCGCTCCGTATCTGGTGGTACGGGACGGTCACTGCGGACCGGCGCGCCTGTTGCCAATAATCATGACGAACGAGGACACGAAGGCAGTCTCGCACAGCACTGCCTCCGCACCCTCGGCCGTCTCAGGATGCGGGCGTGACGCTCGTCGCTCCGGCCGGCTCCGTCCGCCCGCCCTCGGGAGCCACCGCGCCGACCCGGCCCAGGTCGATGTCGCGGGTCTCACGCATCGTCAGATAGACGACCAGGGAGACCGCGGCGCACCCCGCCACGTACCAGGAGAAGCCGGACTCGCTGCCGACCTTCTTGAACCAGAGCGCCACGTATTCGGCGGTGCCGCCGAAGAGGGCGTTGGCGAGGGCGTACGGGAGGGCGACGCCCAGCGCGCGGATGCCGGTCGGGAAGAGCTCGGCCTTCACGCAGGCGTTGATCGAGGTGTAGCCCGTGACCACGACCAGGGCGAGCAGCGCCAGCCCGAACGCGGGCCAGAAGGTGCCCGCGTGCTTCAGCATGGTCATGATCGGCACGGTCAGGAAGGTCGAGCCGACCGCGAACGTGATCAGCAGCGGGCGGCGGCCGATCCGGTCGGACAGCATGCCCGCGAGCGGCTGGATGCACATGAAGACGAACAGGGCGCAGAAGCTGACGAGCGAGGCCGTGGACTTCTCCATGCCCGCGCTCTTCGAGAGGAACGTGGTGAGGTAGGTCGTGTACGTGTAGTACGCGACGGTCCCGCCCATGGTCAGCGCCATCACCAGGAACGCCTCGCGCTTGTGCTGCCACAGCGCCTTGAGCGTGCCGCGGCCCTCGTGGTCGGCGCCCGACTCCGCGTAGACCTCGGTCTCCAGCATGGAGCGGCGCAGATAGAAGACGACGGCTGCGCCGAGCGCCCCGACGATGAACGGGATGCGCCAGCCCCAACTGTGCAGGGCCGCATCGGACATGGTGCGCTGAAGGACGATCTGGAGGCCGAGGCCTACGAGCTGACCGGCGGTCATGGACACGTACTGGAAGCTGGAGGCGAAGCCGCGTCGGCGGGGCGCGGACGCCTCGGTGAGGTACGTGGCGCTGGCGGCGTACTCGCCGCCGACGGAGAGGCCCTGGAGCAGCCGGGCCACGAGCAGGACGGCGACACCGCCATAGCCGGCCACGGCGTACGTCGGCGCGACGGCGATGAGGACCGCCGAGGCCGACATGAGGGTGACGGTGAGAGTCAGCGCGGCCTTGCGCCCTCTGCGGTCACCGATCCGGCCGAGCATCCAGCCGCCGACCGGCCGCATGAAGAAGCCGACGGCGAAGATGCCCATGGTGTTCATGAGATTGGCGGTCTCATTGCCTTCAGGGAAGAACGAGTCCGCGAAATAGACCGCGAAGGTCGCGTACACGAACCAGTCGAACCATTCGACCATGTTGCCGGCGGAGCCGACCCAGATCTTCTTCCACTGCTCTCGTCCCATGGTCTGTCACCGTGCCTCACCGGCCCGGAACGTAACAACCGTGCACGGGGCAACGATCGCGCGTACTTACGTACGCTTCGTTCACGGCCGGGGGAACGACGGCTTCGGTACGGACCGTCCGCCGCACCCGATCGGCGGCGACGATGTCGACCGGCCGCCAGGCGTCCGCCACGACATTCAACCGAGCGTCTCGTCGATGAACTCGCCGATGTGGGCGAGGACTTGGGATCGATCGGAACCGGGTAGACCCATCGCCACATGGGTGCTGAAGCCGTCCAGCAGGGCCCGTATCCGGGTGGCGTACCTGTCCGCGTCGACCGCGCGCAGCTCGTCGCGGGAGGCTCCTTCGACAAGGAGGGCGACCAGGTCGCGGTGCCAGGAGAGCTCGATATCGAGGAGGCGGTTGCGGGACTCCTCGTCGACCCCGTGGGCCCGGTTCCACAGCTCCAGCCAGAGCGTCCAGTGCGGATCGCGGGGGCCGTCCGCGACGTACAGATCGATGTACGAGTCGAGACGCTCGCGGACCGGGACCTGGCGGGCGAGGGCGGAGCGGCGCTGCGCCCCGAGCTGTTCCTCGCTCCACTCCAGCGTCTGGAGCAGCAGCTCGTCCTTGGTGCGGAAGTAGTAGAGCAGGTGCCCGCTGCTCATGCCGACCTCGCGGCCGAGGCCCGCCATGGTGAGCTTCTCCAGCCCGTGCTGGGCGATGTTCTCCATCGCGGCGGCCAGCACGGTCTCCCGCGGCGGGGCGGCGTTCCGCCGCCGCGTGGTGCGGGCGGGCTCGGGCATGGGATTCTCCGTGGTCGGCGGGGATCTCAGCATACGGGCAGGTGGTACAGCACTGCCGGGGCCGGACGGGGTGAGGATCCTGTCCGGCCCCGGCGGTGTGTCGTGGGGGTGGTGGGTGATGTCAGACGCGCGGCTGCTGCTGGGTGATGCAGTGGATGCCGCCGCCGTTGGCGAAGATCGGGCGGGCGTCGACCGACGTCACCTCGCGGTCCGGGAAGAGGCCGCGGAAGATCACCGCCGCGTTCTCGTCGCGCTCGGCGTCGCCGAAGCCGCACAGCACCACGCCGCCGTTGCAGATGTAGTGGTTGATGTACGAGTAGTCGACCCAGTCGCCGTCCTCCGTCAGGACGGTCGGTGCGGCCACCTCGATGACCTCCAGGGTGCGGCCCTTGGCATCCGTCCGGGTGCGCAGGAAGGCGGCGATCTCCTTGCAGACCTCGTGGTCGGGGTGGTCCGGGTCGGGCTGGGTGTGGACCAGGACCGTACCGGGACGAGCGAAGGAGGCGACGATGTCGACGTGGCCCAGGGTGCCGTATGTGCCGTAGTCCGCGGTCAGGCCGCGCGGTAGCCAGATGGCCTTGGTGGTACCGAGGTGGGCGTGGATCTCGGCCTCGACCTCCTCCTTGGTCCAGTGCGGGTTGCGCTCCGGGCCGAGCTGGACGGTCTCGGTCAGCAGGACCGTGCCCTCGCCGTCGACGTGGATGCCGCCGCCCTCGTTCACGAGCTTCGAAGCGTACGAGGCCACGCCCGCCCGATCGGCGACATGCGCCGCGATCTTGGAGTCGTGCTCCCAGCTGGCCCAGTCCTGGGCGCCCCAGCCGTTGAAGATCCAGTCGACCGCGCGCAGTTCGGTACCGTCGGTGACGAAGGTGGGGCCGATGTCGCGCATCCAGGCGTCGTTCAGCTCGCGCTCGACGATGTCGATCCCGTCACCGAGGTACGTACGGGCGTTGTCGGTCTCGCCGGGGCCGACGACCACGGTGACCGGCTCGAAGCGCCGGATGGTGCGGGCGACCTCGGCCCAGGCGGTGCGGGCCGAGTCCAGTTCCTCGGCGTCGGTGAAGGTGGCGTTGAGGCTGGGCCAGGCCATCCAGGTGCGCTCGTGCGGAGCCCACTCGGCGGGCATGCGGAAGCCATCGGCGACGGGGGTGCTACTCATGCGGGGGGGTCCTCACAGGAAGTACAGGCGGTTGAGGGAGACGGATTCGGCGGGCTCGGAGCGAATCGGGTCACCGTCGAGGGAGACGAGGCCGGTGCGGCCGTCGACCTGGACGTCTCCGATGCGGGAGTTGAGCATCAGGTCGGCGGGGCCGATGCCACGGGTGCCGCGGACAGCGACCCGACGGCGGCGCGTGGGCATCCGGTCGTTGCCCTGCTCGAGTGCGGCGCCTGCGACGAACGCGACCGAGATGTCGGCGGCGGTGGCGCCGTGGCCGCCGAGCTGCGGGCCGAGGACGAGCGGCTCGCAGGTGTCGGTGGCGGCGTTGGGGTCGCCGGTGACGCCCCAGGCGGGGAAGCCGGACTTCAGCACCAGCTGCGGCTTGGCGCCGAAGTACTCCGGACGCCACAGCACGATGTCGGCGAGCTTGCCGGCCTCGATCGAGCCGATCTCGTGGGAGAGGCCGTGGGCGATGGCCGGGTTGATGGTGAGCTTGGCCATGTAGCGCAGCACACGTGCGTTGTCGTCGTGCTCGCCGTCGCCGGCCAGGGGCCCGAGCTCGGACTTCATCTTCCCGGCCATGGCGAAGGTGCGGCGCACGGTCTCGCCGGCCCGGCCCATGCCCTGGGCATCGGAGGACGTGATGCCGATCGCACCCAGGTCGTGCAGGACGTCCTCGGCGCCCATCGTGCCCGCGCGGATACGGTCGCGGGCCATGGCGGCGTCGCCGGGCAGATCCGTCTTCAGGTCGTGGACGGAGACGATCATTCCGTAGTGCTCGGCGACCGCGTCCCGGCCGAAAGGCAGGGTGGGGTTGGTGGACGAGCCGATGACATTCGGCACGCCCGCCATCTTGAGCACGTTCGGTACGTGCCCGCCGCCGCAGCCCTCGATGTGGAAGGCGTGGATCGTACGGCCGTCGAGGACGCGCAGGGTGTCCTCGACCGAGAGGCACTCGTTGAGGCCGTCGCTGTGCAGGGCGACCTGGACGTCGTGCTCCTCGGCGACCCGCAGGGCGGTGTCCAGGGCACGGGTGTGCGCGCCCATGTCCTCGTGGACCTTGAAGCCCAGGGCTCCGCCCTCGGCGAGGGCCTCGACCAGGGGCGCGCCGTGCGAGGAGGAGCCGCGGCCGAGGAAGCCGATGTTGACGGGCCAGGCGTCGAAGGCGTTGAAGGCGTGGTTCAGGGCCCAGGGCGAGTTGACGCCGACGCCCCAGACCGGGCCGAACTCCTGGCCGATGATCGTGGTGACGCCGGAGCTGAGCGACGCCTCCATGATGCGCGGCGACAGCACATGCACATGGGTGTCGATGGCGCCGGCGGTGGCGATCATGCCCTCGCCGGAGACGATCGAGGTGCCGGTACCGACGACGACGTCGACGCCGTCGAGGGTGTCGGGGTTGCCGGCCCGGCCGATCGCGTGGATCCGGCCTTCCCGGATGCCGATGGACACCTTGCGGATTCCCTGCACCGCGTCGATCACCAGGACGTTGCTGATGACGACGTCGCAGGTCTCGCGGACCGCGGCGGCCTTCAGGTGCAGTCCGTCGCGGGCGGTCTTGCCGAAGCCGGCCAGGAACTCCTCGCCGGGCTTCTGGGCGTCGGACTCGACGCGTACGACGAGGCCGGAGTCGCCGAGGACGACCCGGTCACCGGCACGGGGGCCGTGTACGGCGGCGTAGTCACGAGGGTCGATGGTGGTCATCCCTCAGCTCCTTTCTGGTCGGACTGGTCGGCACCCAGGTATCCGCAGGCCACTGCCCTGCGCAGGGCCTCCTCCTTGGCGCCCGGCGCGTCCAGCGGGCCGTCGACGAGGCCGGCGAAGCCGATGGCGATGCGGTCGCCGCCGATGGGGACGAGGCCGACCTCGCTCTCGCTGCCCACGTCGAAGCGGGCGGAGGACCCGGCCGGGACGCTCAGCCGCATGCCGTAGGCGGCGGCGCGGTCGAAGTCGAGGCGGGGGTTGGCCTCGAAGAAGTGGAAGTGCGAGGTGACGCTGACCGGGACGGCCGCGGTGTTCCGCACGACGATGCGCACCTCCGGCTCCGGCTCCTCATGGGCCGGTCCCGGCAGCACCGCGCCGGGGGCGGCGTCGCCGAGGGAGCCTCCGCCGATCGGGTCGGAGACGACCGCGAGCCGGGAGCCGTCGTCGAAGACGGCCTCGACCATCACCTCGGTCACCACGTCCGCCACACCGGGCAGCACATCGTCGGGGCCGAGCACGTTGCGGGCCGCCTCGATGGCCTCGGCGAGCCGACGGCCGTCGCGGGCCGCCTCGCAGACGGTGTCCGCGATGAGAGCGGTCGCCTCGGGGACATTGAGCTTCAGCCCGCGAGCACGGCGGGCTCGCGCCAGTTCGGCGGCACCGAAGAGCAGGAGCCGATCTCGCTCGGTAGGGGTAAGTCGCACGTCAGTGCACCTCCAATTTGAACACCACTCTAATCAAGAATTACCCGTCTGAGAACCATTGACTGGGAGCTGTACTTAGGCTCACATAGAGCGGCACTCAAAATGTCGAACGTCAGGGGCGGCCTCATGCCGATAGAACAGCGCGGAGTCGACACCATCCCGGAGGCGGAGCGCACCAGCGCCCCGCGCGACCTCGTCTCGATCCTGCTGGGATCCAACCTCTGCCTGGGCGTGATCGTCTTCGGCTGGCTCCCGGTCTCATTCGGCCTGGGCTGGTGGGCCTCGGTGAGCTCGATCGTCGCGGGCACCCTGCTCGGCACCCTGCTGACGGCGCCGCTCGCCCTGGTCTCGCTGCGCACCGGAACCAACCTCTCCACGTCCTCCGGCGCCCAGTTCGGTGTGCGCGGCCGTCTGGTCGGCTCGATCGTCGGCCTGCTGCTCGCCCTCGGCTACACGGCGCTGACCGTCTGGATCGGCGGCGACGCGATGGTGGGCGCCATGCATCGCCTCTTCGGGCTGCCGACCGGAGGTATCTCGTACGCGGTCGTGTACGCCCTGCTCGCCGCCGCCACCGTGACCGGCGCGGTCTACGGCTACCGGATGCTGCTGCGTCTCTCCCGCATCCTCGCCGTCGCGATGAGCGCGCTGCTGATCCTGGGCGTCGTCGCGTACGCCCCGCACTTCACCACCGCCGCATTGCCCGGCACCGGCGGCTATCTGCTCGGATCCTTCTGGCCGACCTGGCTGCTGGCCATGGTCGCGGCAGGACTGAGCGGCCCGATCGCGTTCATCACCCTGCTCGGCGACTACACGCGGTACATCTCCCCCGCCCGTTACTCCTCCCGGATCGTGCTGCGCGCAAGCTGGATCGGCCTGCTGATCGGCCTGCTCGTTCCGCAGCTCTTCGGTACGTTCACGGCGTACGCCTCCCGGGCGGCCCTCGACTATGCGGGAGCGCTCGTCGACGCCTCCCCCACCTGGTACCTGATCCCGCTGCTGCTCGCCGCCTCCGCCGGTTCGGTCGGCAACGCGGGCCTGATGCTGTACTCCATGGGCCTCGATCTGGATGCGATCCTGCCGCGCGCCTCGCGCCCCCGGGCCACCTTCGCGGTCGCGGGCGTCGCCACGGCGTGCGTCTTCGTCGGGCACTACGCCTGGGACGCCGAATCGGCGATGACGTCGTTCGTCCTGCTGCTGACCGCCATCGGCACCCCGTGGGCGGTGATCACCCTGATCGGCTTCGTCCGATGTCGCGGTGTCTACGACTCGGAGGCCCTCCAAGTCTTCAACCGGCGCTCGCGCGGCGGCGCCTACTGGTACACGGCCGGCTGGAACCTGCCCGCCACGGCCTCCTGGGCCCTTGGCGCCGCAGTGGGCCTCTCCGCCGTCTCGCTGCCCTCGTACGAGGGTCCGCTGCTCTCTTTGACCGGCGGGGTGGACTGCAGCTTCCTGCTGTCGGGCCTGGTGGGCGGTGTCGCGTACACGGCGCTGACGCGCGGCAGGCGCACGGACCCCACGGTGTCGGCCGAGACGGAGGCGCAGCCGTCCGCCGAGTCCTGAACAGGAACGACGACGCCCGCCCCGGCTGCTGCCGGGGCGGGCGTCGCGGTACGGGACGTCGCTGTACGGGACCGTGGCTCAGCCGAGCGGGTGCATCCAGCCGTGCGTGTCCTCGGCGACGCCGCGCTGGATGTCCAGCAGGCGCTCGCGCAGCTTCAGCGTGACCTTGCCGGGCTCGCCCTCGCTCTGGGTCCACTCGCCGCCCGCGGACTTGACGATGCCGACAGGGGTGATGACGGCGGCGGTGCCGCAGGCGAAGACCTCGGTGAGGGTGCCGTTCTCGGTGTCGGCGCGCCACTGGTCGATGGAGACGCGGCCCTCCTCGGACTCGTAGCCGAGGTCGCGGGCGACCTGGAGCAGCGAGTCACGGGTGACGCCGGCGAGCAGGGAGCCGGTCAGGGACGGGGTGATGATCTTGTTCCCGTACACGAAGTACAGGTTCATGCCGCCGAGTTCCTCGACCCACTTGTGCTCCACGGCGTCGAGATAGGCGACCTGGTCGCAGCCCTTCGCGGAGGCCTCGGCCTGGGCAAGGAGGGACGCCGCGTAGTTGCCGCCGGTCTTGGCGTCGCCCATGCCGCCGGGGACAGCGCGGACGCGGTCCTCGGAGAGCCAGATCGAGACCGGCTTGACGCCACCGGCGAAGTACGCGCCGGCGGGCGAGGCGATGACGATGAAGAGGTACTCGTTGGCGGGCTTCACACCGAGGCCCACCTCGGACCCGATCATGAACGGGCGCAGGTAGAGCGACTCCTCGCCGCCGTGGGCCGGAACCCATGCCTTGTCCTGCTGGACGAGCGCGTCGCACGCCTCGATGAACGTCTCGACCGGGAGCTCCGGCATGGCGAGCCGGCGTGCGGAATGCTGGAAGCGCTTGGCGTTGGCCTCGGGGCGGAAGCTGGCCACCGAGCCGTCGGGCTGGCGGTAGGCCTTGAGCCCCTCGAAGATCTCCTGCGCGTAGTGCAGGACGTTGGTGGCGGGGTCGATCGACAGCGGGCCGTAGGGAACGAGCTGGCCGTCGTGCCAGCCGCGGCCTTCGGTCCACTTGATGATCACCATGTGATCGGTGAAGTAGCGGCCGAATCCGGGGTTGGCCAGGATCGCCTCGCGCTCGGCGTCGGACAGCGGGGTCGAAGAGGGCTTGAGCTCGATCGTGGGCGTCGTCATGTGCGTGTCCTTCACCGGTTTTGTGTGTGATGGACCGCGCTCACGCCGGCTCCTGTCAGACAGGTGCTGGGACGTCCGAGCTTTACCGCAAGCCACGGCCCGTTCGATTATCTCTCGCGGGGACCCGTGCACGAAATGACGTGAATGCGATCCAGGGTTCGATGGTGGCACCCGGGACCACACAGGAGAAGCCGCCGGGTGCGGTGGCGACCCGGCGGCTTCGAAGTGGAGTCGTCGGGTCAGCTCGCTACGCGTACCGCGAGCGCGTCACCGATTTCCGAGGTCGTACGAGGGGTGTCTCCGCGCTCCGCGAGGTCGGCGGAGACGGCCTCCTCGATGCGCACGGCCTCAGCCTCGTAGCCCAGGTGGCGCAGCAGGAGGGCGACGGAGAGCACCGTGGCCGTGGGGTCGGCCTTGCCCTGTCCCGCGATGTCCGGGGCGGATCCGTGGACCGGCTCGAACATCGAAGGGAACTCGCCGCTCGGGTTGATGTTCCCCGAGGCCGCGACGCCGATGCCGCCGGAGACGGCCGCGGCGAGGTCGGTGATGATGTCGCCGAAGAGGTTGTCGGTGACGATCACGTCGAAGCGCTCGGGCTGCGTGACGAGGAAGATCGTCGCCGCGTCCACGTGCAGGTAATCGGTGGTGACGTCCGGGAACTCGGCCGCGACCTTGTTGAAGATGTTGGTCCACAGGTGCCCGGCGTAGGTCAGCACGTTGTTCTTGTGGACCAGCGTCAGCTTCTTGCGCGGGCGGGCCTGGGCGCGGGCGAAGGCATCACGGACCACGCGCTCGACACCGAAGGCGGTGTTGACCGAAACCTCGGTGGCGACCTCGTGCGGGGTGCCGGTGCGGATCGAGCCACCGTTGCCGGTGTACGGACCCTCGGTGCCCTCGCGGACCACGACGAAGTCGATCTCCGGCTGCCCCTTGAGGGGGGTCGCGACACCCGGGAGGAGCTTCGACGGCCGCAGGTTCACATGGTGGTCGAAGAGGAAACGGAGCTTCAGCAGGAAGCCGCGCTCCAGAACTCCGGACGGGACCGAGGGGTCACCGATCGCGCCGAGGAGGATCGCGTCGTGCTGCTTGAGCGCCTGGACATCGGCGTCGGTGAGGGTCTCACCGGTCGCGTGGTAACGCTTGGCACCGAAGTCGTATTCCTTGGTCTCCAGCTTCACATCCTGCGGGAGGACAGCGTGGAGGACCTTGAGGCCCTGAGCCACGACCTCCTGGCCGATACCGTCACCGGGGACCACTGCGAGATTGATGCTGCGAGTCATGTCGGCACCCTACTGCCCGTCCCACACAATGACATTTCACGTCCACTATACGGACGCATGGGGAGTTGTACGCGTGTCGTCAACGGCCACAACCACGTGTACGAGCGCACCGACGCGACACTGAAGAACACGGTCGCACGGAAGGTGCCGATCGGCGAGCGCACCGACCCGACGCGGGACGGCATCGCGTACGTCACGGCGGGCGGCGCGGGCAAGGCGCTGTACAACTTCCCGGCGCCCGACACGTACGAGGGGCACATCAAGGACCAGGAGAGCGTGGGCACCTACCACGTGGTCAAGGGCGGCGGCAGGGCGACCGAGACCGTGGAGTGGTCGCGGGTGCGCTACACCGGCTTCTCGTTCCTCGCGGTGGAGGTCCAGCCCGGACGGCAGGCCGCGATGAAGGTCACCGCGCTCGCCGAGTCGGGCGAGCGCATCGACCACTTCGAGATCAGCCGCGGCTGAGCACTGCCGGACGGACCGGCCTCAATGGCCGGTGGAGCCGCCGTTGTCCCTGCGGTCGAGGGCTCGCTGCAGGGCAGCGGCGGCATTCTGGCGCTCCGACTCGGTCGGGCGGTGGGTGTGTCGGACGCGGCGGACAGTCGTCTCGGCCATGGTGGATCGACTCCTTGAGATCGCGAGGATTTCGAGATCGAAAAAACGTGAGCGTGATTTCGAGATCGGGATTTCGAGGCGCCGGAAGGGGCGGGGAGCGGATGCCGCAGGGGTTGCCTGCATGGGGGCACGCGTTCACGACCGCCAGTCGCTGGATCTAGCGAGACGTTCGGCTTCTACAAAGCTAGGACAGCTCGGCCGGTCTGTCTCCACAATTACTCGGACTTCCTACTATCTGAGACGGGGGTTTACGGCCTGCTGCCCCCGGTTTCCGGATCAGAGCCCGGGCGGCGAGGGATTGCGCCTGCTCAGGGGTGGTGACATTGCCGACGCGTGGGTCGGCCGCTCCGGTCCGAGATCCGTGATCCCGACGTTGCCGGGTACTCCTTCGAGGGAGTTTCACGACGTTCACGGCCGCCGCGTCTGGCGGCGCACTGCACGACCGCGGTATGGCGTCCGTGCCCGGACACCACCTGGTCACGCGGGTACACGGGCCCATCATCGAAACGGGCGAGGCGTCCATCAGCGGCTGACGGACGCGGTCCTGACATCAGGTCCCGACCGGTCACGGCCCGACGGTCAGGTCCTGAAGGCCCACCACACGCAGCAGCTGCAGCCGTTCGTACGCGTCTGTGCCGGGCCGGGCCGTGTGGATGACCAGCACCTGTCCGTGGTCGGCGCTGAGCAGCGCCTCGCATTCCAGGTCCAGCTCCCCGACGACCGGGTGCACGAACCGCTTGTACTCGGCGCGCCGCACGGCGACCACGTGCTCGGCCCACAGCAGATCGAACTCCTCGCTCGCCGCACGCAGTTCATCGACGAGGGCGACGAGCGCGACATCATCGGGGCGGGCAGCGAGCACCGCGCGGAGCTGACCGACATGGGTGCGGGAGTGCGCCTCGTGGTCCTCGGCCGGGAAGAGCGCCCGCCCCTCGGGGGCGGTGAACCACGACCGGATGATGTTGTACCCCGGCTGGTGCTCACCGGTCAGCGCCACGGCCATGGCGTTCTGGGCGAGGACCTCCCCGCGGTCGCTCAGGACCTGGGCGGGTGCGTCGTGCAGGCGGTCGAGGACCATCAACAACCCGGGGCGCACATGCTGGGTGGGGCCGTGGCGGTCGCTCGGCGGCTCCTCCCCTGCCAGCCGGAAAAGGTGGTCGCGCTCGTCCTCGCTCAGCCGCAACGCCCTGGCCACCGCGGAGAGCATCTGACGCGAGGGGCGTGACCCGCGGCCCTGCTCCAGGCGCGTGTAGTGGTCCACGGAGGCACCGGCGAGATGGGCGACCTCCTCCCGCCGCAGTCCCGGCGTGCGTCGCCGGGAGCCGGCGGTCAGCCCCACGTCGGCCGGTTCGAGGCGGGCGCGGCAGCGGCGCAGAAAGTCGGCGAGTTCCGATCGGTCGAGGTCCACGTCCCCAGCATGGCCCGTGCACGGATCCGTATCCAGGGAGTGCCGGTCCCGGGATAACCGCGTCTCTCCCGCCGGCCGGCGACCCGTCGCAGGGTGATGGACATCGGAAGCGACGAGAGGAACCGATGATGCTGATTCTGGTGACAGGTGCCACGGGTGAGGTCGGCCGACGTTTCGTACCGCGGCTGCTGCAACGGGCCGCCGCCGGTGACACGGTGCGGGTGATCGTGCGGGACGAGGAGCGGGGTACGCCCTTCGCGGCGCTGGGGGCCGAGGTCGTCGTCGGTGACCTGCGGGACCCGGAGGACATGCGGAAGGCGCTGGCCGGAACGGACGCGGTGGTGAACATCGCAGCGGCGTTCCGCGGGGTGCCGGACGAGGAGGCGTGGGCGGTCAACCACGCCGCCGCAGTGGCGCTGGGCCGGGCGGCCGTGGAGGCGGGCACGCAGCGGTTCGTGCAGGTCGGCACGAACCTCGCGTACGGCGCGGGGCGCGGCAGGCCGCTGACGGAGGACGACGCCCCGGTGCCGGGCGGGCAGCTGTGGGGTGCGTACACCGAGTCCAAGGTGGCGGCCGAGAAGGCCCTGCTCGCGCTCCACCGCGACCACGGGCTCGATGTCCGGATCGCCGTCCTGGCCTTTGTGTACGGCGAGGGCGACCCGCACCTCGCGCAGTCGATGGCCTGGGCCGGGCAGTGGGCGGCCACACAGCGTCTCGCCATGGTGCACCACGCGGATGTCGCGCAGGGACTGCTGCGGCTGCTGTACGCACCGGGCCTGGCGGGTCGCCGCTACAACTTCTCGGACGACGCGCCGGTGACGGCGGTGGAGCTGCACCAGCTCAACGGCGTCGAGTTGCCGGCCGAGGCTGCGAACCGGGTCGACCCCGACCCGTGGTACGGAATCACGTCGACGCTGCGGGCCCGGGACGAGCTGGGCTTCCGGCCGCTGTATCCGTCGGTGTGGACGGCGCGGGACGCGGGGGCCCTGTAGGACGCGGGGGCCCTGTAGGGATCAGAGCACGTCGCCGTCGCGCCAGTCGAAGATCAGCATCCGGGACGGGGAGGGCAGTGGGCGGCTGCCCGCCGCTCTGACGTACGTGCTGCCCTCCTCGTCCGGCAGCAGCTCCACCCGGCTCAGCCCCTGCACGCCGATCCGCCCCTGCCACACCTGCCAGCCACGCGCCGCATACAGGCCGGCACCGGTGGCGGAGGCGGACAGCGCGCCGAACGTGTACGCCCCGTCGATGACGCGTTCCAGCGCAGCCATCACCCGGCCGCCGAGCCCCTCGCGGCGCCGGTCGGCGCGGACGGCCACGCCCTCGACAAAGCCGATGCGGTACGAGCGGTGGGCGTGGATCACCCGGCGCTGGACGACACTGCCGTGGGCGAGGAGACCGCCGCTGTCGCGTGCGTAGGCGTGGATGCCGCCCAGGGTGTGGTCCCAGTCGTCGTCGCTGAAGTCGCCCTCGAAAGCGGTGTCGAGGAAGGTGCGGATCCCGTCGCGGGCGGTCGGGGTCAGCTCGTAGGTGTGCGCGATGTGCCACAACGGCTCAGTCATGTCCCCCAGCCTCTCAGGCACCTGTGCCACCAGGGAGTCAGGACGCATCCGTTCGACGAGCTGTGGCGGGCCGCCGCCGGTGGCGTCGCCGCGCACTGGGGTCTGCCGGAGCCCGAGGTCCGCGATGTCTTCGCCACCACTGCCGGCGGGTGCTGGACTTCCACGGGCGGGCCGCGGATTCGGGCGACGCGGTGGTGAAGCGGTTCCTGTACTGAGCGGCCGTGCGGCCAAAGGGGGCCGACATGGAAACCGCCTCCCGCCCGGCAGGGGAACCGGGCGGGAGGCGGGAATCAAGGCGGGACGCCGGTGGGGCGGCGTCCCGGAGGGCGTCAGCCCTGGTGGGGGTAGGTGTAGTCGGTCGGCGGGACCAGCGTCTCCTTGATGGCGCGGGTCAGCGTCCAGCGCTGCAGGTTCTGCGGGGCGCCCGCCTTGTCGTTCGTGCCCGAGGCGCGGCCGCCACCGAAGGGCTGCTGGCCGACGACGGCACCGGTCGACTTGTCGTTGATGTAGAAGTTGCCCGCGGCGTACCGCAGCTTCTCCATCGTGTGCGCGGCCGCGGCGCGGTCGTTCGCGATGACGGAACCGGTCAGCGCGTAGTCGGAGACCGACTCCATCTGCTCCAGCATCTCGTCGTACGCGTCGTCCTCGTAGACGTGCACGGCGAGGATCGGGCCGAAGTACTCGGTCGTGAAGACCTCGTTCGAAGGGTCGCTGCACTCGATGACGGTCGGGCGGACGAAGTAGCCCACCGAGTCGTCGTACGTGCCGCCCGCGATGATCGTGCAGGACGGGTCGGACTTGGCGCGGTCGATCGCGGCCTTGTTCTTGGCGAACGAGCGCTCGTCGATGACGGCACCGATGAAGTTCGACAGGTCGGTGACGTCACCCATGGTGATGGAGTCGACCTCGGCCGCGAACTTCTCCTTGAAGCCGGAGTTCCAGATGGAGGCCGGAACGTACGCGCGGGAGGAGGCCGAGCACTTCTGGCCCTGGAACTCGAAGGAGCCACGGGTCAGCGCGGTCTTCAGGACGGCGTGGTCGGCCGACGGGTGGGCAACGACGAAGTCCTTGCCGCCGGTCTCGCCGACGAGCCGCGGGTAGGTGCGGTAGTTGGCGATGTTGTTGCCGACCGTCTTCCACAGGTGCTGGAAGGTGGGGGTCGAACCGGTGAAGTGGATACCGGCCAGGTCGCGGTGGTTCAGGGCCACCTCGGAGACGGCGATGCCGTCACCGGTCACCAGGTTGATGACGCCCTTGGGCAGGCCGGCCTCCTCCAGGAGCTGCATGAGCAGCACCGCGGAGTGGGTCTGCGTCGGGGACGGCTTCCACACCACGACGTTGCCCATGAGGGCGGGGGCGGTGGGCAGGTTGCCCGCGATGGCCGTGAAGTTGAACGGTGTGATCGCGTAGACGAAGCCCTCCAGCGGGCGGTGGTCCATGCGGTTCCACACACCCGGGGAGTTGGCCGGGGGCTGCTCGGCGAGGATCTGGCGCGCGTAGTGCACGTTGAAGCGCCAGAAGTCGACGAGCTCACAGGGGGTGTCGATCTCGGCCTGCTGGGCGGTCTTCGACTGGCCGAGCATCGTGGACGCGGCCAGCGTCTCGCGCCAGGGGCCGGACAGCAGCTCGGCGGCGCGCAGGATGATCGCGGCGCGGTCGTCGAAGGACATCGCGCGCCACGCCGGGGCGGCGGCGAGGGCGGCGTCGATCGCGTCCTGGGCGTCCTGCTCGGTGGCGCCGGCGAAGGTACCGATGACGGCCTTGTGGTTGTGCGGCTGCACGACGTCGAAGCGCTCGCCGCCGCCCATCCGCTTCTCGCCGCCGATGGTCATCGGCAGGTCGATCGGGTTCTCGGCGAGCTCCTTGAGCTTCGCCTCCAGGCGGGCACGCTCCGGGGAGCCCGGGGCGTAGGAGTGAACCGGCTCGTTGACCGGCGCGGGGACCTGGGTCACAGCGTCCATGAGTTACCTCTTCCGAATGGATCCCTGACTTCAGCTGAGAGGATCTGAAGTGGAGACGTACGTTGAGCAGCGGTCAGGGCTTGACCGTCACGAGCTTGCTTCGGCGGATGAGTGAGAAGCCCCAGTGGGGCGGAGTCACGAGTTCCGTAGCTCCGTTCGGCCTTTCGGCGACGAAAGGGAACTGGGTCCGGCGCAGCCGGCCGAAGAGTTGTGGCTGTCCTCATCCAGGATGCGTCCTGACACCTGAATGCCGACAGCCACCGCTCAGCCCTTGGTGAGGATGGAGCGGGCGAAGAACAGCAGGTTGGCCGGCTTCTCCGCGAGGCGGCGCATGAAGTAGCCGTACCAGTCGGTGCCGTACGCGGTGTAGACGCGCATCCGGTGCCCCTCGGCCGCGAGCCGGACGTGCTCGTCGCTGCGGATCCCGTACAGCATCTGGAACTCGTACTCGTCCAGCTTGCGCCCGGCCTTGCGTGCCAGCTCCTGGCTGATGGCAATCAGCCGCGGGTCGTGGGACCCGATCATCGGGTAGCCCTCGCCGTCCATCAGGATCTTCAGGATGCGGACGTACGCCTTGTCGATCTCGGCCTTGTCCTGGTACGCGACGGAGGCGGGCTCCTTGTAGGCGCCCTTCACGATGCGGACGCGGCTGCCTGCGGCGGCGAGGCGGCGAGCGTCCTCCTCGGTGCGGAACAGGTACGCCTGGATGACACAGCCGGTCTGCGGGTAGTCCTTCCGCAGCTCCTCGTGGATGGCGAACATCGAGTCGAGGGTGGTGTGGTCCTCGGCGTCCAGGGTGACCGTGGTGCCGATCGCCGCGGCGGCCTCGACGACGGGGCGGACGTTGGCGAGCGCCATCTCGTGGCCGCCCTCCAGCGCCTGGCCGAACATCGACAGCTTGACGGACATCTCTGCCCTGGTGCCCAGGCCGAGGTCCTTGAGGCGGTCGATCAGCTCCAGGTAGGCGTCGCGTGCGGCGGTGGCCTGCTCCGGCGTGGTGATGTCCTCGCCCACGACGTCGAGGGTGACCTCCAGGCCCTTCCCGGCGGCGTCCTTGATGATCGGGACGACCTGCTCGACCGTCTCACCGGCGATGAACCGGTCGACGACCTGCTTGGTCCCCGGGGCGGCCGAAATGAATCGGCGCATCTTGTCACTGCGCGACGCAGCGAGAATCACGGGAGCCAGCACGGGGCACCTCCAACGGAAAGGTATGTGTGAGGGCCGTATCGGCAGGAACTGAATCAGACCGGTACAGCTCGGAGAACCACCGTGAAATCTAAGGATCTCCCCGATCCTGTGCCATCGACAGCTGTCACGCATCCATGCACTGGATCTCAGACATATGTCTGAAGGGGGTGCGAGAATGGCCGGGTGAAGGGCGATTACCAGGAGCTGGTCGACGAGATCTCCGCGCTGCTCGGGGTCCCCGCCACGCTGGAGGACCGGGACTTCGGCCTGGTCGCCTTCGGGGCGCACGACAGCGACGACGACACGGCGATGGATCCGGTCCGCACCCGGTCGATCCTGACCCGGCGCTCCACCCCGGCGGTCCGCGCGTGGTTCGAGGGCTTCGGTATCGCCCGCGCCACCGGCCCGGTCCGGATCCCGGCCGCCCCGGAGGCGGGTGTGTTCCGGGGCCGGATCTGTCTGCCGGTACGCCATCGGGGTGTCGTGCTCGGTTACGTATGGCTGCTCGACGCGGACCCCGGGCCGACCGACGAGCAGCTGACCGCGGCGATGGACGTGGCGGCCCGGATCGGGGCGCTGCTCTCCGACGAGGCGCGGGTCGGCACGGACCTGTCCCGGGAGTTCGGCGCGGTGCTCACCGCCGGGCGGGGGTGGCAGCGCGACATGGCGGTCGCCGCACTCCGGGAGGCGCTGGGCCCGGACGCGGACGGCCTGCACACGGTGGTCTGTGTGACGCCGTGGCCGGACGAGACCCCGTCGGCCCGTACGGTGCCGTCGGCTGCGGCGCTGTCCACCGTCCCGTCACCGGCGCGCGCGGGCACCCTGTCGCTGGCCGCGCTGGTCCGGCTGCGCTCCTCCGACGTGCTCGACCCGGCTGTCACGGCCGCGGACCGGCTGCGGACCACCGCGGGCCGCACGGCGACCGCCGGAATCGGAGTCCCCCGCCGAGGCCTGCCGGAGCTGGCCTCGGCCTGGCACGAGGCCGCGGCCGCGGCCCGCGCGGCGGCCGCGGAGTCCCGCCTCGGCCCGGTCGCCGAGTGGTCGGCCATCGGCCCGTACCGTCTGCTGACCTCCCTCCCGCCGACCACGGACACCGCCCCGGACCTCACCGTCCGGACGCTGCTCACCCCGCCCCACGCGGAGCTGGCCCGCACCGCCGAGGTGTTCCTCGACTGCGCGGGCCAGGCGAGCCGGACGGCGGCCGAGCTGGGCGTCCACCGTCAGACGCTCTACTACCGGCTGTCCCGGGTCGAGCAGCTCACCGGCCTGGACCTCAACGACGGCGAGGACCGACTGCTGCTGCACATGGCGCTGAAGGGTGCCCGCCTCTGAGAGCCTGTCGGGTGACCTTCGATCGGAGAGTGGACTCGGCGTGGTGCGTGCGATTCCAAGGCGCCGGGACGACCTCGGATGGGGCCCCTGCTCGAACGAAGTTGAGAGTTCAGGGAAGGAGCTACTAGGGCATTTCGGAAATGCCGGAAGCGTACGCACCACGCCGTGGCCGCCCGCTCAGAGGTCACCCGACAGGCTCTGAGCCCCGGCCGCGCTCAGTGCGCTGCCCGCTCGTCCGTGCCGGCCACCTTGGCCGTGCTCAGCGCGATGCGGTTCCAGGTGTTGATCGTGAAGATCAGGGCGAGCAGCCCGGCCAGTTCGGCCTCCTCGAAGTGGGCGGCCGCGCGGGCGTAGACCTCGTCCGGGACGCCGCCTCTGGAGACCAGGGTGACGGCCTCGGTGAGGGCGAGCGCAGCCTGCTCCTTCTCCGTGAAGAAGTGCGCGGCCTCCGGCCAGACGGCGACCATGTGCAGCCGCTCCTCGCTCTCACCGGCCTTGCGGGCGTCCGTGGTGTGCATATGGAGGCAGTACGCGCATCCGTTGAGCTGGGAGGACCTGATCTGGACCAGCTCGACGAGTGCGGGGTCCAGGTCCTGGCGGGCGGCGGCGTCGAAGCCGATGAGGGCCTTGAACGCCTTCGGCGCGGCCTTGGCGAAGTTGATTCGAGGGGTGCGGGTGACTGCGTCGTTGTTCGTCATGACCACTACGCTACGGAGCCGGGCGACCTCACGTAGGGTGCATTTTCATGGCGGAATCATGGGTCAATTCGGCGGAACGGATCGGCAGCGACCTGCTGTTGGAGCTGACCGGTCCCGGCAGTCGCCGGACCGTTCTCATCCGCGCACTGCGGGACGCCGTACGGGAGGGCAGGCTGGCCTCGGGCACCCGGCTGCCGCCCTACCGCTCGCTCGCCGCCGACCTCGGCCTGGCCCGCAACACCGTTGCCGACGCCTATGCCGAGCTGGTCGCCGAGGGCTGGCTGACCGCCCGGCAGGGCTCCGGCACCCGGGTCGCGCACCGCGCTGCCCCGGTGGCCCCGGTCCGCGTACCGAAGAAGGCGCCGACCCGCCCGGCCCCTCCCGTGCACAACCTCCGGCAGGGCCAGCCGGATGCGGGCTCCTTCCCCCGTACACCCTGGCTGGCCGCCTCCCGCCGCGCCGTGAACGCGGCACCGAACGACGCCTTCGGGCCCGGTGATCCGCAGGGCCGGATCGAGCTGCGCCGGGCGCTGGCCGGCTATCTGGCACGCGCCCGAGGGGTGCGCTGTGCGCCCGAACGGATCGTGATCTGCTCCGGCTTCGCGCACGCGCTGCGACTGCTGTTCGGTGGCGGGGTGCTGCGCGGACCGCTGGCGGTGGAGTCGTACGGGCTCGGTTTCCACCGCTCCCTGCTGGCTGCCGCTTCGGTGCGTACGGTACCGCTGGCGCTCGACGAACACGGGGCGCGCACCGGCGAGTTGACCGGACTGCCGGGCGTGCGGAGTGTGCTGCTCACCCCGGCCCACCAGTTCCCGACGGGCGGTCCACTGCACCCGCAGCGGCGCACGGCCACGGTCGACTGGGCGCGCACCCGCGGCGGGCTGGTCCTGGAGGACGACTACGACGGGGAGTTCCGCTACGACCGCGAACCGGTCGGCGCCCTCCAGGGGCTCGCCCCGGAACGAGTCGTCCACCTCGGCTCCGTCAGCAAGAGCCTCTCCCCCGCGGTCCGGCTGGGCTGGATGGTGCTTCCCGAGCAGCTCGTCGATGCCGTACTGGCCGCCAAGGGCGAACGCGAGGGCTGGGCGAGCGTCCTGGACCAGCTCGCGCTCGCCGAGTTCATCGAGTCCGGCCACTACGACCGGCACATCCGCCGGATGCGGCAGCACTACCGGCGCCGCCGCGACCAGCTGGTCGCCGCGCTCGCCGAACACGCCCCGCACATCACGCCCACCGGCATCGCGGCAGGTCTGCACGCCGTTCTGCGGCTGCCGCCCGGCACCGAGCGTTCCACCGTCAAGGCCGCGGCCTGGCAGGGGCTCGCTCTGGACCCACTCGCCGACTTCCGGCATCCGGCCGCCACGATGCCCGCCGAGGACGGCCTGGTCGTGGGCTATGCGACGCCGTCGGACCATGCGTACGGCGCGGCCCTGGAGGCACTGTGCCGGGCCCTTCCGCCGCCCTCCGTCTGACCGGTCCCGCGCATGACCGGGCCGGGCCCGCGGGGGACGGACCCGCCGCCGCCCCTGGCGCTGGGCGCCTTGCCGGCGATGCGTCAGGACGAACTGGGTCATCGCGCGGGCGAGATCACCGAGCTGGACGGTGCGTACCGGGAAACAACCGGGCGGCGCAACGAGGCGGTGGCCTGGAGGTACTGCATGGCCGCGACACGATTGCACACCGCTTCCTCCAGCTTCAGCAGGGCGCCGCACCGAGTTGCTCTGCCTGATGAAGGGCCGGCCGGTGGCGGTGTCGTCCCGGAACCCTCTCCGGCAGACAGCGCTCGGCGCCGTGGGGCGGGCTCTCACGGCGCCCCACGACAGCAGCGCACCCGGCCTGCAGACGTCCGTTCAGGACGCCTGTATGCCGGGTGCGGCTGGGAGCCTGTCGGGTGACCTCTGATCGGGCGGAAGGTCGCCCGACAGTCTCTGAGAAGACGGCGGAATCAGTCGGAGAGGTTCACCGAACGGGCCGAGGTCGCGCCGATCTCCTCGGCGATCTCGCTGAGCACCGTCTGCGGGACGTTGTCGTCGACGGTGAGCACGACCAGCGCCTCGCCGCCCACGTCCGCGCGCGAGACCTGCATGCCCGCGATGTTCAGCCCCGCCTCACCGAGGATCTTGCCAACCGTGCCGACGACGCCGGGACGGTCCTCGTAGCTCAGGACGACCATGTGGTCGGCGAGCGCCAGGTCCACATCGTGCTCACCGATCGCGACGATCTTCTGCAGGTGCTTGGGCCCGGCCAGCGTGCCGGAGACCGCGACCTCCTCGCCGTCGGCGAGCGTGCCACGCACGGTCACCACATTGCGGTGGTCCGGCGACTCGGAGCTGGTGGTGAGGCGGACCTCGACACCGCGCTCCTGTGCGAAGAGCGGGGCGTTGACGTAGGACACGGTCTCGTCGACGACGTCCTCGAAGACACCCTTGAGCGCGGAGAGCTCGAGCACCTTCACGTCGTGCTGGGTGATCTCGCCGTACACCTCGACGTCGAGGCGGGCCGCGACCTCGCCCGCGAGCGCGGTGAAGATACGGCCGAGCTTCTCGGCGAGGGGCAGCCCGGGACGTACGTCCTCGGCGATGACGCCGCCCTGGACGTTGACCGCGTCGGGCACGAGCTCACCGGCAAGCGCGAGGCGCACGGACTTAGCGACCGCGATGCCCGCCTTCTCCTGGGCCTCGTCGGTGGCGGCACCGAGGTGCGGGGTGCAGACGACCTGGTCGAACTGGAACAGCGGGGAGTCCGTGCAGGGCTCCTTCGTGTACACGTCCAGACCGGCGCCGGCGACGCGGCCCTCCTTGAGGGCGGAGGCGAGCGCCTCCTCGTCGACGATGCCGCCGCGCGCGGCGTTGACGATCCGCACCGAGGGCTTCACCTTGTGCAGCGCCTCGTCGCCGATCAGGCCGAGCGTCTCGGGGGTCTTGGGCAGGTGCACGGTGATGAAGTCGGAGACTCCGAGCAGCTCGTCCAGCGCGAGGAGCTTGACGCCCATCTGCGCGGCACGAGCCGGCTGCACGTAGGGGTCGTACGCGACGATCTTCATGCCGAAGGCCGACATGCGCTGCGCGACCAGGACACCGATGCGGCCGAGGCCGACGACACCGAGGGTCTTCTCGCTCAGCTCGACGCCGGTGTACTTGGAGCGCTTCCATTCGCCCTTCTTGAGGGCGGTGTTGGCCTGGGGGATGTTGCGCGCGGTGGCGACCAGCAGACCGCAGGCCAGCTCGGCGGCGGTGACGATGTTGGAGGTCGGGGCATTGACGACCATCACGCCGGCCTTGGTGGCCGCGGAGACGTCGACATTGTCCAGACCGACGCCCGCGCGGGCGACGACCTTCAGCCTCTTCGCGGCGGCGATGGCCTCGGCGTCGACCTTGGTGGCGGAACGCACCAGGATGGCGTCGACATCGGCGATCGCGGGGAGGAGCTCGGCGCGGTCCGCGCCGTTGCAGTGCCGGATGTCGAAATCCGGGCCCAGCGCGTCAACCGTGGCGGGCGACAGCTCTTCAGCGATGAGTACGACAGGTTTCGAGCTCACGTGAGTCCTCACAGGTCCAGTGCGGACGGCCGTCCCGACGGCCGCAGGCGGTGGAGGTGCTTGCCGCGTGGAAGACGCACGACACTGTGGGCCTGACGCGTGTATGTGCAGAAGTGTAGTCATCCGCGAGGGCGCAATCTGCGCCCCGTTGGAAGGATCACCCACACGGGGCTGGACGACTTGTACACACGTACGACGCCGCCTCTTCCAGCGGTGTTGCGATGGATACGCCGCGGGGCGGGTCCGAAGACCCGCCCCGCGGCGAAGGACTTACGCGTCCTCGTCGTTGACCCAGCTCATGAGCTTGCGCAGCTCACGGCCGGTGGTCTCCAGCAGGTGGTCGCTGTCGGCCTTCTTGTACTCGTTGTACTTGGGCAGACCGTTGTGGTACTCGGCCATCCAGTTCTTGGCGAAGGTGCCGTCCTGGATCTCGGCGAGGACCTTCTTCATCTCGGCCTTGGTGGCGTCCGTGATGATCCGCGGGCCGGTGACGTAGTCGCCCCACTCGGCGGTCTCCGAGATGGACCAGCGCATCTTCTCCAGGCCGCCCTCGTACATGAGGTCGACGATGAGCTTCAGCTCGTGGAGGCACTCGAAGTACGCGATCTCCGGCTGGTAGCCGGCCTCGGTCAGGGTCTCGAAACCGGCCTTGACCAGAGCGGCGGTGCCACCGCAGAGGACGGCCTGCTCACCGAACAGGTCGGTCTCGGTCTCCTCGGTGAAGGTCGTCTTGATGACGCCGGCGCGGGTACCGCCGATGCCCTTCGCGTACGAGAGGGCGAGCGCCAGGCCGTTGCCCGAGGCATCCTGCTCGACGGCCACGATGCACGGAACGCCGCGGCCCTCCTCGTACTGACGGCGGACCAGGTGGCCCGGGCCCTTCGGGGCGACCATGCAGACGTCGACGTTGGCCGGCGGCTTGATGAAGCCGAACCGGATGTTCAGACCGTGGCCGAAGAACAGCGCGTCGCCGTCCTTGAGGTTGTCCTTGATGGACTCCTCGTAGACCTGGGCCTGGATCGGGTCCGGGACGAGGATCATGATGACGTCGGCCTCGGCGGCGGCCTGAGACGGGGTCACCACGCGCAGGCCCTGCTCCTCGGCCTTGGCCTTGGACTTGGAGCCCTCGTGCAGACCCACACGGACGTCGACACCCGAGTCACGCAGCGACAGCGCGTGGGCGTGGCCCTGGCTGCCGTAGCCGATGACCGCGACCTTGCGGCCCTGGATGATGGACAGGTCGGCATCGTCGTCGTAGAACAGCTCGGCCACTGGGTCTTCTCCTTGGTGTGCAGGTGGTGCGTCCCACCGTACGGCGGGGTGCGTCAGAAACGTTTTCGGGTCTCGCCATGCGAGCGGCGAGGGGGTGGCGGCTAGGGCGTGTTTCGAAAGTAGCGTCGTCCGCCCGTAGGGCGGGCCAGGCGGGACTTTCGAAAC
>NZ_JBEZKL010000075.1:0-35968 GCF_040704695.1 Streptomyces sp. NPDC048411 | reverse complement strand
GGTCGGGATCCCACTCCCTACCGCGGGGGAGGCCGCAAGCGCATCAGTACGGCTGCACCAGCATGTGCGCCGCACCCGGGATGCCGACCTTCAGCAGCTCGTCCTCCTCGGGCGTCGTCGCGGCGCCCATCTCCTGCTTGAGTACGGCACGCGACATGGCCTGCACCCACATGGCCCGGGGCCGGCGGCGCGCCTCCCAGGCGGCGAGGGCGGCGGGCACATCGGCCTCGTCGTCCAGCGATTCGGCGAGCACGGCCGCGTCCTCGACGGCCATCGCCGCACCCTGCGCGATGTGCGGGGTGCTGGCGTGCGCGGCGTCACCGGCCAGGACCACCCGGCCGACGTGCCACGGTTCCTCGACCGTCACCTGGGAGATCCGCGAATACACCACGGCGGACGGGTCGGTGACCGTGGTGAGCGCCTCGGCGACCGGTCCGGAGAACACGGAGAGCCGCTCCGTGAGCTGCTCGTGCGCCCGCTCCGGGTCCGGCCGGAAGTCCGCCGCCTCGGCGAACACCGCACCCAAATACATCAGTTCGTCCGTGATCGGGGTGAGCAGCGCCTTGGCGTCCTTGCCCGCGGTGCCCATCACCACACCCTGGACCTGCGGCTGACGGGGCACGGTCACCCGCCAGTTGGCGAATCCGGTGTACTCGGGGGCGTAGCGGTCGCCGTACAGCCGCGACCGCAGCGGCGAGCCGATCCCGTCGAAGCCGACCACCAGGTCCCAGCGGCCGGCGGAGCCGTCGGAGAGCGTGACGTCCACACCGGAGCCGTCGTCGGCCAGCTCCGTGATCGTCGCGCCGAAGCGGATCGTCGCCCCGGCCGCCGTGGCGGCGGCGCCGAGCACCTGGGCCAGCGCGGGACGCGGGATGCCGTTGCTGGACGGGGCGTCGCCCATCCGGGGCTGCGGTATCCGGGCGACCGTCCCCCCGGCCGGGTCGGAGATGGTCAGGATCTCCCACTCGAACCCCGCCTTCAGGCACTCGTCGAGCACCCCGATCTCCCTCATGACGTGCAGGGCGTTGGACGGCTGGATGATGCCGACGCCGAGGGCGTCCAGCTCGTCGCGGAGCTCGGCCACCTCGACGGTGTGACCGCGCCGGGCGAGGGCGGTGGCGAGGGTGAGTCCGCCGATGCCGCCGCCGTGAATCAGGACGCGCAGGGGTGATGCCATCAGACCTACTTTCGAAGGGGCCACCGGCTTCAGTCGGTGGGGGAGTCGAACCCTTGGAGCGTAGGCCCGGAGCGCCGGAGTTCTCATCCGGCCGTCAGTAGGGGGAGCGTCGCACCGAGCTGCGGCCGACGGCGGACAGCAGGAAACCGATCACGATCCCGATGGCGAGACAGATAGCCGCCGAGCCGATCCTGGCGTCCAGCGGGACCGATGTGGTGAAGGGCACCAGCACCATGACGGCAGTGGCGAGGGCGACGATGCAGACGAAGTACGTGCCCGGCTGCCGCGTCGCGAGGATCAGCAGATGCACCAGCGCCGTGGCCGCCAGCGCTGCCAGCCCGGCCCCGGTGGCCAGCAGTCCCGTCGAGGAGTCGCCCAGCGCTCCGGCGCTCTCCGGCGCGAAGAGGGGCACGTCCAGGACCCCACGGACGAGGAGCACCCCGGCGACGGCGGTGAGCGCGGCGACGACAGCGGTCATGACGCCGCCCGCCCACAGCCGCGCCGCATCGACACGGAGCCGGGGCGGTTTTGGGCGGAGGTATCCGGTCCGCTGCTGCGGCTGCCCGAAGCTGTCCTGCGATTCCCATGCGTCCACGATCGGTCTTCTCCCCTCGGTACCCGGACCCCGATCGTGGACCGGACGAGCGGAGCCGGCGAACGCACGCGGTCCGTGCGGGTGACGCACCCGAGAACCCCCCTGACAACCACGGGGCGCGGACCGATCGACAGGGGTGTAAGCAGAAGACATGCGCGTCCGGCACAGAGACCACCGCCTCACCCCCTCCCGGCGGCTGAGCCAGGGGCTGCTCGCCGTGCCGTTCGTCCTCATCGCGACCGTCGCGCTGATCGACATCAGCACCCCGGAGTCCATCCATCTCGGCCCGTTCCTCGTCGCCGCGCCCGCGCTCACCGCCTCCTTCGCCGGCCCCGGCCTCACGGCCGCCGTCGGAGCGCTGGCCGTCGTGGCCCAGGTCGTCATCGCCGTCCTGCACGGCGGCGTCGGGACACCGAACCACGAGGCCCAGATCGCCGCCGTCGCGGTGATCTCCGCGTTCCTGGCGGTGTTCCGGTATGCCCTTGACCGGCACGAGCGGCAGCTGGAACAGGTGCGCTCGGTGGCTGTGATGGCGCAACAGGTCCTGCTGCACCCACTGCCGCACCAGATCGGCCCATTGAGTATCGCGTCCGTGTACATCGCGGCCGAGGAGGAGGCCCAGATCGGAGGTGACCTGTACGCCGCGGTGCCCGCCCCGGGCGGGACCCGCCTCGTGGTCGGCGACGTCCGCGGCAGCGGCCTGCCCGCCGTCGACGACGCCGCGGTGGTGGTGGGGGCGTTCCGCGGGGCGGCGTACGAGAACCTCTCGCTGCCCGGCGTCGTGGCACACATCGCCAACGCCTCGTACTGGAACATGGCCCAGCTCGCCGAGACGGATCCCGAGTACGACGAATCGTTCGTGACCGCGCTGGTCCTGGACGTCTGCGAGGAGGACCACAGCATCCGTCTGGTGAACTGCGGACATCCCCCTCCACTGCTGCTGCGCAGCGACGGCCGTGTCGAGGCACTGGAGGTCAGGGAACCCGCGCTCCCGCTGGGCTTCGGCATGGTGTCGGAGAACCAGTACGAGGTTGAGACCTTCGGCTTCCACCCCGGCGATCTGCTGCTCCTCTACACCGACGGCGTCATCGAGGCACGCGACCGCAGAGGCACCTTCTACCCGCTCGCCGACCGGCTCGTCACCTGGAACGGCACCGGCCCCGACGCCCTTGTCGAGCATCTCCACACCGACCTGCTGCGGCACGCCGGCGGGCACCTGGGCGACGACGCCGTCATGATCGCGATCACGAAGGCGTCCGGCGCGGTCAGGGGAGCCGCAGCGAGTAGGTGATCCGCTCCAGGTGGTAGTAGTCGGCGACGCATGTGGCCGGCCAGACCTTCCGCCCGTGCTGACGGAACGGTTCCACCATGCCGCCGACCGACAACGGCATGTACGGGAGAACCCGGTCGCCGTCCGCCGCACGCGCGCGCATCCACCGGTCCTGGCGGTCCCACTTCACCGCCCGAACGCGCATGTCATGTTCGAGCCGGCCCAGCGGGACGGCGAGCGCGAGGCACACAACGGCGCACACCCCCGCACCGGCCGCCTGCACCGCACCGGTGCGGTGCAGGCGCAGACCCAGGGCGACTCCCACCAGCGCGCCGACTCCGACGAGCACCGCGACGTACAGCAGGACGTAGTCGTTCCAGATCCGTGAGGAGGTCATCACGCTCTCGCCGAAGGCGGGATACGCGACGACCGTGCAGAGATATCCGGAGACCAGGAACGCGAGGACACCGGCGCAGGACAGCAGCGGCCAGCGCTCCGGCAGGACCACGCGCCGCCCACCCGGCCCCCTGATGAGCAGCCCCAGCAGGACCCCCGCCGCGACCGCCCCCAGATGGGCCCACGTCGTGAGGAGCGTTCCCAGGATGTGTCCGAAGCCGCGCAGGGACCCGAGGAGTGAGTCGGGCGCGAGGAAGGACACCCCGTCCGTGTCGAATCGCTTCCGCCGGATTCTCGCGCCGGGCGACGTGTAGAGCACGAGCGTCCCGGCCACGGTCCCCGCCATGCCCGCCAGACACCAGCCCCGCACATAGGCGCGGCGCCGCCCGACGAGGAGCAGCAGAACGGCCGACAGGACAACGAGCACGACGACGGACGCTTCCTCCGAAAGCGTCCCCAGGCAAAGACCCGTCACGAGAACGGTGACCAGCGCGCAGCGCCTGCCCCCGCGCGACCGGGCCCGGAGCAGCGGAACGGCCGCGGCACAGGCGAGCACCGGCGCCATGGTGTGCGAGACGGACGACGCGGGCCAGTAGAACGTCTTGTACGTGTTGGGCGTCGCGAACAGAAAGACGGCCGTCACCGTCGACGCCGCGAGCAAGGGGACTCCCCGTGGCGCCGTCAGACCGCCCCGGCGCAGCGCCGATACGGTCACCGCCCACACGATCCCCAGCGTGACCACACAGCTGACCAGCCCGAACCACTGGTGCCCCGCGACGCCGAACCTCCCGTACGCCCAGACCAGAACGGCGTTCGCGATCCGCCCGTTGTCCTTGAGATAGAACTTCCCGACCATCCCGGGGAGCCCCTCGTCCCGCACGACGGGCAGAAAGCACCACTCGTCCGCACCGGGACGGACCCACCGCCCATACCACGCCGCCGCCCCGAGAAGACCGAGTGGCAGGAGACAGAGAGCAGTCGGCCAGAGCGTCCCCCACGCCGGTGAGCGACGGGCGTTCGCCGTCCTGCCGGGCACCGTCCGTTCCCGTTCGCGCGGCTGCTCCGAAAGGCCTGTCCGTGAGGCACCGGGGGCGGCCTCCCGTGCCGGGCCGGGGGCCGTCATCGTGCTTCTCGAACCGTGGTCATCGCCGCTATCTGATACGGGGAGGCGGGCAGCCCGGTCTCCGCACGCGCAGGGGCGACCGCGGCTTCATCCGAATGGCGGACGCCGAAATCCGTTGCGGTGCCGGGGCCCTGTCGGCCGTCGGCCCACTGTCGGCGCGCGGACTGCACGCCGTGGTGGGAACGCGGAGTCCTGGGCGACCGCGGCAATGGCCTCGTTCCGCTGCGGCGCGAACGGGGTGAACCGGGCGGCGCGCTCGGACCTGAAGTCCGTGGGGTCAGCGGGCGGGGCGGTCGGTGATCCAGCGGGCGGCGAGCAGGCCGGAGGCCGCGGTGAGGACGGCGGCGGCGATGACAGTGGCGCCCAGGCCGAGGGCGTCGGCGAGGACACCGGCGACGAGGGCGCCTGCGGCGTAGCCGATGTCGCGCCAGAAGCGGTAGGTGCCGAGCGCGTTGGCCCGCCAGGCGGGGTGCGCGTGGTCGGAGACGGAGGCGATGAGGGCCGGGTAGACCATGGCGGTGCCCAGGCCGAGCGCGACGGCGGAGAGGATGCCGGCGAGCAGGGGCCGGTCGAGCAGGGCCAGCGCGAGGACGAATCCGGCGGCCTGGACGAACATGCCGGTGACGATCAGGGGTTTGCGGCCGATGCGGTCGGCGAGGTGGCCGGTGGGGATCTGGCCGATGCCCCACAGCAGCGGGTAAAGGCCCTTGACCAGGCCGACAGCGGCAAGTCCCAGGCCATGGTCGGTGAATAGCAGAGGGAAGACGCCCCAGGTGAGGCCGTCGTTGAGGTTGTTGACGAGTCCGGCCTGGCTGGCGCCGCGCAAGGAGCGGTTGCGCCAGGAGGTACGGGCGAAGGTCTTTGCCAGCGCGGTGGACTGCTCCGCGCCGGCCGGTCGGGGGTGCCGGGCGAGTTCGAGGGCCACGTGGGCCGCGGTGTCCCGGACGGACAGGGACAGAGCGATGCCTGCGGCAACGAAGACGATGCCGATCAGTTCGGGTGCGGGGCGCAGGCCGTATCTGGTGGCCAGGTAACCGGTCAGCAGGGCGGAGGCGCCGACGGCGACGTATCCGGCGGCCTCGTTCAGGCCGGTGGCGAGACCGCGGCGGGCAGGGCCGACGAGGTCGATCTTCATGTTCACGGTCATCGACCAGGTCAGGCCCTGGTTCATGCCGAGCAGGACGTTCGCGGCGACGATCCAGCCCCAGGACGGCGCCCATGCGAGGGCGAACGGGACGGGTATCCCGATGAGCCAGCCCGCCATGAGGAGTTGTTTGCGGCGGAAGCGGGCGGTCAGCTCGCCGGCGGCCAGATTGGTCAGCGCCTTGGTGACGCCGAAGGCGATGATGAAGGAGAAGACGGCCAGATCGCTGGTCAGCCCGAAGACGTCCGTGCCGATGAGGGGAACGGTGGTGCGTTCCAGGCCGACCAGGGCGCCGACGCAGACATTGATGATGACGAGCAGGGTGAACTGTGCCCAGTTCTCACGCAGTCCCAGGCGCACTGCGGTGTCGGCGGGTGCGGCCGAGGTGGGGCTGATGCTCACCGGCTGCTGCCTTCCGCGCCGTCAGCGGGCTGTGCGCCGCAGGCGGTTGTCTGTCCGTTTTCCATGATCACCCTCGGTTGGTCCACATACCCCCAGGGGTATGAAAGTACTTAAGGGAGCCCTCCGTTCTTGGCTCTCCCTTGAGTGCAGAATACCCCTAGGGGTATGCAGTGTCGACGCGGCCCGCGCTGTGACATCCGCCTCCAGCGGTCGACCGGCCCCCTCGTTCGCGGACCGCCGCACCCTCGAATTTATACCCCCCCGGGTATTTGACATCTGCGACAGGGTGTGCCTACTGTCGTCATCAAGAAATACCCAGGGGGGTATATGGGAGCGAGGGAATCGCGGTGCGTGAAGTGGATCTGGATGTGTTCGCGGCGGCGTGGGCCGAGGGGGCGCTCGTCCTGGACGTGCGGGAGCCGGAGGAGTACCGGGCCGGCCACGTGCCCGGAGTGCGACTCGCCCCGCTGTCCATCCTCGCCGCCGCGGCGGGCGAGGTGTCCAGGGACCGGCCGGTCTACGTGATCTGCGCCAGCGGCAACCGCAGCCAGTGGGCCGCCGAGCGCCTGGCTGCCCTCGGCGTGGATGCCGTCTCGGTCGCCGGCGGCACCAGCGGCTGGGCCCGCACGGGTCGCCCGCTCGTCACCGGATCGGCGCCCGGCGCCGCGTGAAGGAAGTGCCCGCCGTCCGGGCGGGCGTTCCGTCGGTTGTTTTCGAGAACATATACCCCATGAGGTATATGTTCATTCTCACGGAGGGTTCCTGTGTTCTTCACCCAGTACTACCTCGACTGCCTCTCCCAGGCGTCGTACATGATCGCCGACGAGACCAGCGGGCAGGCCGTGGTCGTCGACCCGCGCCGGGACATCTCGGAGTACATGGCCGATGCCGAGACCCGCGGCTTCACTGTCGTCGGCGTCATCAACACCCACTTCCACGCCGACTTCGTCGCAGGACACCTGGAGATGGCGGCCCGCACCGGCGCCTGGATCGGCTACGGCCATCGCGCCGAGACCGAGTACTCCATCCGCAAGTTCACCGAGGGCGAGCGTGTCAGCCTCGGCGACGTCACTCTTGAGATCATGGAGACCCCCGGGCACACCCCGGAGTCGATCAGCGTCCTGGTCTACGAGCACGCCACCGACACCGTCCCGTACGGGGTACTGACCGGCGACGCGCTGTTCATCGGTGACGTGGGCCGGCCCGACCTGCTCGCCTCGGTGGGCGTGACCGCCGAGGAGCTCGGCGCGATGCTCCACGACAGCGTCCAGAACAAGCTGATGGGCCTGTCGGACGAGGTCCGGGTCTTCCCCGCCCATGGCGCGGGCTCCGCCTGCGGCAAGAATCTCTCCACCGAGAAGCAGTCCACCATCGGCGAGCAGCGTGCCACCAACTACGCCTGCGCGCCCATGAGTCGAGAGGACTTCGTGGCCCTCGTCACCGCGGGCCAGTCCGCGGCGCCGAGCTACTTCTCCTACGACGCCGAACTCAACCGCAAGGATCGTGAGCTGTACGACCCGGCCGCGGCGCCCCGGCCGCTGACCGCCCAGGAGTTCTCGGCGCTGCGCGGGGCCGGGGCCGTGGTGGTCGACGCCCGCGGCCCGCAGGAGTTCGGTGCCGGGCATCTGCGCGGGTCGATCAATGTGCCGGCCGACGGCCGGTTCGCCGAGCAGGCCGGAACCGTGCTCACACCCGACGCGCAGCTGCTGGTCATCGCGCCGGAGAATCGCGAGGAGGAGGTGGTCACCCGTCTCGCCCGGATCGGTTTCGACCGGGTGGCCGGCTATCTGCGCAATCCCGACGACGTCCTCGCGGCCCTGGGGGACGAGGTCGGCCCCGCCAGCCGGCTGACCGCCGCCCAGCTCCGTACCGCTCTGGAGAGCGGAGAGCCTCCGCTCGTGGTCGACGTTCGCACCTGCGGAGAGCGCGCGGCGGGATTCATCGACGGCTCGCTGCACATGGCCCTCGGCGAGCTGCCCCGCCACCTGGGGGAGATCCCGCGCGACCGTGCGCTGGTCCTGCACTGTGCGGGCGGTCACCGCTCCTCCATCGCCGCGAGCCTGCTGCGCCATCACGGCTTCTCCGACGTCTCCGACATCCTCGGCGGTTACGCCGCCTGGGCGCTGCTGACCGAACCCGCCGGCGCCTGACCCCAGTCGTCACGAAGACCACCGGCATGCCCGCGAGGGGCGGCCCACGCCCTGGCGGGCTGCCGGTGTCCACCCCTACTCATTTGCATACCCCGCGGGGTATGCATCCGCTTTACCTATGGAGCCCCCATGACCAGCAATGCCTCCCGCGCCGCCGCAATCGACTCCGCCGCCCTTCAGCGGCTGATCGGGGAAGGCCGCGGGCCCCGCCTTCTGGACGTCCGTACTCCCGGCGAGTTCCGCACCGTCCACATCCCCGGCGCCTGCAACGTGCCCATGGCCACCCTGCGCGAGCACCGCGCCGAACTCCTCAGCCACCTCGACGAAGACGTCGTCCTTGTCTGCCGCTCCGGCACCCGCGCCGCACAGGCGGAAGCCGCCCTCGCCGAGGCCGGACTGCCGAACCTGCGCGTCCTGGACGGCGGCATGATCGCCTGGGAGACTGCGGGCGCCCCCGTCAATCGCGGCTCCGACCGCTGGGACATGGAACGCCAGGTCCGGCTCGTCGCCGGATCCATCGTGCTGACCACCGGGCTCGCCGGCCTGCTGGTGCCCGGCATCCACCTGATCGGCACCGCCGTCGGCGCGGGCCTGACCTACGCGGCCGTCAGCAACAGCTGCGCCATGGGCATGCTGCTGGCCAAGCTGCCCTACAACCGCGGCCCGCGCACCGACATCCGCACCGTCATCGCGGCCCTGCGGGACAAGCCGTGATCGCGGTCGTCATCGCGGCGTCCCTGTTCGTCGGGATCAGCCTCGGCATCCTCGGCGGCGGAGGCTCGATCCTCACCGTGCCCATCCTGGTCTACCTGGCCGGCCAGGGCACCAAGGAGGCCATCGCCACCTCCCTGTTCGTCGTCGGCGTCACGAGTGCGGCCGCCCTGATACCCCACGCCCGGGCCCACCGGGTCAAGTGGCGCACCGGACTCGCCTTCGGCCTGGTGAGCATGGTCGGCGCCTACGGCGGCGGCCGCCTCGCGGAGTACATCCCCGGCACGGTGCTCCTCATCGCGTTCGCCCTGATGATGCTCGCCACGGCGGCGGCCATGCTCCGCACACCGCGCAAGGCCGCCGCGCCCAGGGACACACACCGCGAGCTGCCCCTGAAGCACATCGTCGTCGAGGGGCTGGTCGTGGGCGCGGTGACCGGCCTGGTCGGTTCCGGCGGCGGCTTCCTCGTCGTGCCCGCCCTCGCCCTCCTCGGCGGCCTTCCCATGAGCGTGGCCGTCGGCACCTCGCTCCTGGTCATCGCCATGAAGTCGTTCGCCGGCCTGGCCGGTCACCTCTCGGGTGTGCAGATCGACTGGGGCCTGGCCCTGGCCGTCACCGCCATGGCAGTCGTCGGCAGCCTCATCGGCGGCCGCTTCGCAGGGCGCATTCCCCAGGACACGCTTCGCAGGGCGTTCGGCTGGTTCGTCGTCGTCATGGGTGTCTTCGTCCTCAGCCAGCAGGTCGGCACCGCCGTCTGGGTCCATCCCCTGACCTGGATTGTCGCGGGCATCGCCACAATCGTCCTGGCCTCGCGTGCCGTGCGGGCACGAAACCGGGCCGCCGCTCCGCCGGTTCCGCCGGTACGCGACCACGAGACGGTCACTCGCCCATGACCCGGATACCCTGCGGGGTATCGTCGGGCCCGAATTCCTCACCGCCGATCGTCGCGCCGGTGGAAATTCCCTGCGGTGGTGGCCGGGAAGGGGGGAGACTCCTCTCATGGCTGACATGGGGGCGTTCCGGGAGGCGGTCATCGCGTGGGCGGCCGGTGGTTCCGGCGACTCCGCGCACGAGTTGGCCGCACGATTGCCCGTCCGGGCGGCCGTGCTGCTCGAAGGGCTGAGCGACGTCGCAGCGGTCAGCGCGCTGGCCGCGCGCCGCAGCCGGGACCTGGAGGCCGAAGGGATCTGCGTCCTGCCGATGGGCGGTGCGATGAACGTCGGGCGTTTTGCTCGCCTTCTCGGACCACCCGGCCTCGGCCTCCGCCTCACGGGACTGTGCGACGAGGGGGAGCGTCGCTACTACGCCCGTGGCTTGGAGCGGGCCGGTGCGGCACCGCAAGGGTTCTTCGTCTGCGCGGCGGATCTGGAAGACGAGCTGATCCGCGCGCTGGGCGTGACACGGATGGAGGAGCTCGTCCAGGCGGAGGGCGACCTACGCGCCCTCCGGACCTTCCTGCGCCAGCCCGCACAGCAGGGTCGCACCTCGCAGCAGCAGTTGCGGCGCTTCCTCGGCACGAAGAAAGGGCGCAAGATCCACTATGGCCGCGTCCTCGTAGAGGCCCTCGCGCCCGACCGTATACCCGCCCCACTCGACGGCCTGCTCACCAGCCTCTGACCGCTGGGCGACGCCCGACACACCGCCGGACCCCTCCCGGACCCGCATCAGCGCAGGTCGAAGGGGCCCGGCAGCCGTCGGCTCTCAGATGTCCCGGAAGATTTCGATCTGCGCGCCCACCGAGTTGAGCCGTTCCGCCAGTTCCTCGTAACCGCGGTTGATCACATACACATTGCGCAGTACGGAGGTCCCCTCGGCCGCCATCATCGCGAGCAGGACGACCACGGCGGGCCGCAGCGCCGGCGGGCACATCATCTCGGCCGCGCGCCACCGAGTGGGGCCCTCCACCAGGACCCGGTGCGGGTCCAGGAGCTGGAGGCGGCCGCCCAGCCGGTTGAGGTCCGTCAGGTAGATCGCGCGGTTGTCGTAGACCCAGTCGTGGATGAGCGTCTTGCCCTGCGCCGCGGCGGCGATGGCCGCGAAGAACGGCACGTTGTCGATATTGAGGCCGGGGAACGGCATCGGGTGGATCTTGTCGATCGGGGCCTCCAGCTTGGAGGGCCGGACCGTCAGATCGATCAGCCGGGTACGGCCGTTGTCCGCCGGGTACTCCGTCGTGCGGTCGCAGTCGACGCCCATCTCCTCCAGCACCGCGAGCTCGATCTCCAGGAACTCGACCGGTACCCGGCGGATCGTCAGCTCGGACTCCGTCACCACGGCGGCGGCGAGCAGGCTCATCGCCTCGACCGGGTCCTCGGAGGGGGAGTAGTCGACATCCACATCTATGTGCGGGACACCGTGCACGGTCAGCGTCGTCGTACCGACGCCGTCGACCCGTACGCCCAGCGCCTCCAGGAAGAAGCACAGGTCCTGGACCATGTAATTGGACGAGGCGTTGCGGATGACGGTCGTGCCGTCGTGGCGGGCCGCGGCCAGCAGCGCGTTCTCCGTCACCGTGTCGCCGCGCTCGGTCAGCACGATGGGCCTGTCCGGGGTCACCGAGTGGTTTATCTGGGCGTGGTAGAGACCCTCGGTCGCGGCTATCTCCAGGCCGAACCGGCGCAGCGCGATCATGTGCGGCTCGACGGTCCGGGTGCCGAGGTCGCAGCCGCCCGCGTACGGCAGTTTGAACTGGTCCATGCGGTGCAGCAGCGGGCCGAGGAACATGATGATGGACCGGGTGCGCCGGGCGGCGTCCGCGTCGATGGCGGCCATGTCGAGCCGGGCCGGCGGGACGATCTCCAGATCGGTCCCGTCGTTGATCCATCGGGTGCGCACACCGATGGAGTTCAGCACTTCGAGGAGGCGGTAGACCTCTTCGATCCGGGCGACCCGGCGCAGCACCGTACGGCCCTTGTTGAGCAGCGAGCCGCAGAGCAGGGCCACGCAGGCGTTCTTGCTGGTCTTGACATCGATCGAGCCGGAGAGCCGGCGCCCGCCGACGACCCGCAGATGCATCGGCCCGGCGTAGCCGAGCGACACGATCTCACTGTCGAGTGCTTCACCGATGCGGGCAATCATCTCAAGGCTGATGTTCTGATTGCCGCGCTCGATGCGGTTCACGGCGCTCTGGCTGGTGGCGAGCGCCTCCGCGAGCTGACTCTGTGTCCAGCCACGGTGCTGACGAGCGTCACGTATGAGCTGGCCGATGCGTACGAGGTAGTCGTCTGACATGGCGCCAGGTTATCTCAGATATGAGATGGAGATCGTCCAGGGGTGTGGCATTCGGGTGATCGGTGCGATGGGGGCAGGTGAGAGCGGGAAGTGTGGGGGATGGTGGGGGAGGTGGGCGATGACTGTTGCCGCGGCGGCCCGTCTCCGATTCCGGGTACGTGACGGCCGTTCCCATCGTCCGCCCGGTGTGGCGGTCCGGCACGCGGGGTGCGTCCGCGCGGGTGGCACGGGGCACGCCGCGCACATCCGTCCGGGTGTCACGCCGCGGACGGCGTGATCCTGCCGGGGTGCGGCGGGTCTCCCCGAGTTGGTGCGCCCCGGCGGCATTCCCTCGCGGGGCGCACCGCCTGTGTCTGCATCAAAAAAAGACCGCCACCGCGTCCTCGAATCAGCGGAACGCGGCACGCTCGTCGCCGTATTCAAAGAAGTAATAAATACCTGCGGACACGCAGTGCCATCGAGTAACGGGATGCCTCGCGCCCGCAACACTGTGATGTCCGCTCATCCGTGACGTGGACGGTGCTCACTCCGGGAGAGCGAGGCGCCGATCGGCCGACCAGGAGTGATTGACATTGGAAAAATCTGAATTCCTTACCGACCTGAACACCGGCACCGGTCATTCGGTGATGAAGAAGCTGCCGGAGGTCACCCTGGCCTTCTGGATCATGAAGATCGCCGCGACGACGCTCGGCGAGACGGCCGGCGACCTGTTCGCCCAGACCCTCAAACTCGGCTACTTCCTCACCACGGTCGCGCTGTTCCTGATCTTCGTCGTCACGCTGGTCGTGCAGCTGAGGTCCACCCATTACAACCCCTATTTCTACTGGACCGTCATCCTGTCCACCAGCATGGCCGGCACCACGATGTCCGACTTCATGAACCGTGACGCCAGCTCCCGATACCTTTCCGGCGGGACCACGTCGCTGGGCTGGGGGCCGCAAGGCCTGGGGCTGGGGTACCCCACGGGAGCCGCGATTCTTATCTCGCTCCTGATTGCCATCTTCGTCATCTGGAAGTTCACCGGGCTGACGTTCTCGATCCGCGACATCGTCACCTTCCGCGGGGAGGCTCTCTTCTGGTCGGCGATTCTCGTTTCGAACACGCTCGGCACTTCCATGGGTGATTTCCTGTCCGACAGCTCCGGACTCGGCTATGCGGGTGGCGCGCTTCTCGTCACCGGGCTGCTCGCGGTGCTTCTCGCACTCATGCGGGTGCCTGTCGTGCCGAACGTCCTGCTGTTCTGGATCGCGTTCGTGCTCACGCGCCCTCTCGGGGCCACCGTCGGAGACTTCCTCACCAAGCCTGTCGCCAAGGGGGGTCTCGACCTCGGGACGGCGGGCTCGTCGGTCGCGCTCCTCGCGCTTCTCTTCGCTCTCGTGGCCCGTGCCCATGTGCGGGAGCGCAGGGGCGTCGTGCCGCGCAACGAGGTCCTGGCCGAGAACTCCTGAGCATGGTCGGGAGCCGGCTCGGGCGGCTGCCGTGTGCTGCCGAGCGGACGACTGCCGCGTCGCAGCGCCGTGCCGATGAGGCCGGTGCGAGAAGGGTGGCACCGTACGGGCTGACCTGTCGCAGCGCCCTCGCCTGGTCGAGATCCGCGACAACCTCCTTGCCCGCAGCACCGAAGCCGAACGGGAAGGCTGGCTGGGCGGACTCGAAGGACTCGAAGTCAGTCTCGCCGGCGCGCAGGACAAACTTGCGCAACTCGACGCCGAGCAGACCCGCCGGGGCGATGTCGTGGACCTCGGAATCCCAACGATCCGCGACATCGCCGGCCGCGACAGCACTTCCACCGCGCGGCCCGGGTGACACCTCCCGGTATCCGATCGGCCTTGAGCAGGCGAGATGCACTTGGCCTACCCGGAGGTCATCAACGCCGGGCGATCTCCTCCACCCGGGCGTGGAGGCGTTCGACATGGTGCTCGGACTCCGGCTTCATCAGGACGCTGCGGAGGATACGCGCGCCGTCGGCGTCTGCGGTGATCTTGGAATGGCGCGCGGTGAACGCCTCGCTGCCGGCTTTGAGGGTGCTCAGGAAGACCGGGTCGGGACTGGTCATCCCGTCGGCGAGGATGCGCGCGGACGCGGTGTCGATGCCGGTCAGGGTGGCGGGGGCGACGACGGGGAAGTAGCTGACGATGTCGAGCTCAGGCTGCTGGTAGAGCTCTAGGACGTCGGACGTGTCGATCAGCTCCGCCCAACTTAGGGCCGCTCGCCGGCCGGCAGCCAGTACTCGGCCGAGTCCGTCGGGGGTGGGCGGCAGGAGCTGGAAGGTGAGCCACAGGGCGGCGGCGGAGGCGCCAGCGCGAGAGCACTCGAGGCTGATTTCGCCGAGGTGGAGTTCGGTGGAGGTGAAGTAGGTGTAGGGCGAGTCGTGGAGGTAGAAGCGGCCCACCTCGGGGTCGCGGAAAAGGACGGCTCCGCAGCCGTAGGGCTGGAGACCGTGCTTGTGCGGGTCGACCACGACCGAGTCGCACCGCGCGATCGCCCGCCACGGCTCGGGCGGTAGCCCTTCGGCTCCTTCGAGGCCGGCCAGCAGGGTGAAGAAGCCGCCGTAGGCGGCGTCGACGTGGACGCGGACGCCGTGGCGCTCGGCGAGGGGCTGGGCCTCGTGGACGGGATCCACGGCGCCCAGTCCGGTGGTGCCTGTGGTGAGCACGACGGTGCCCACTTCTCCCGCCCGCAGCAGGTCTTCGAGTGCGCCGAGGTCCATGCGGCCCCGGTCGTCGGTGAGTACGGGGTGGCCCTTCATGCCGAGGACGTGGCACATGCGGCCGTGGGTGTAGTGGGCGTCGGCGCTGTAGGCGATGCCCCGGTCGGGGTGGAGTTCCCGGGCGACGAAGAGGGCTTCGAGGTTGGCGATGGTGCCGCTGGTGGTGAGGTGGCCGAGGTGGGTGTCGTAGCCGAACATCTCGGCGAGCCGTGCGACGGCCTCGCGTTCCATCGCCGCCGTGGCGGGGCCACCGTCCAGGGCGTGGTTGTTGGGGTTGATCAGCATCGCGGCGAGGTGGCCGACCACCGCGGCGGGGTGCGGGGGCTTGAGCATCTGGCCCGCGTAACGCGGATGGAAGAAGGGGTAGTTGTCCTTGAGCCGTCCGGTGAGCTCCTCGAAGGCGGCGGCGAAGCGGTCGTTGTCGACCTCAATGGACGGGTGGGGCTGATAAGGGCCGAAGGTGTCGGCCCAGTCCTGTATCGCGTCAGTGGCTCGGCCGAGCCAGTGCTTCAGGTCCACTGATCTCCCTCTTTCTGGTGGGGCACGTCCACCATACGATTTGGTTGAGCAGTCAGCAATTGATTGCTCAGTATTCGATGTGTGAGTAGGTGACCTGGCAGTAAACTTCGGCAGATGAACGCCGTGAACCAGCGGGACCAGGAAGCCGCCGCCCGTGCCGCCAGCAGCCCACTCGTGCGCGACTTCGGGCTGCTGATCAAGTCCGCCACCCGCCTGGAACGGCGGATCGACGCCGAGCTGCGGCGGGAGTGCGGGATCAGCCACACGATGCTGGAAGTGCTGCTACGGCTCTGCCGGCAGCCCGGCGAGGAGGTCTCCCAGCGCCACCTCGCCGACGACCTCACGCTCACCAGCAGCGGCACCACCCGGCTGATCGACCGCATGGAGGGAGCGGGGCTGGTCCGCCGCGTGCCGTCACCCGGGGACCGCAGGGTGGCCCTGGTGGAACCGACCGATGAGGGCCGAACCGTGTTCCTCCAGGCCGTGGCCGTCCATGCCCGCACGGTGGAGGACTACTTCGTCAAGCCGGTGGACTCCGAGGACTACGTACGGATGACGCGGGCGCTCAGCGAGATCGACAGGGCCCTGCGCGAGGCTGCCGAGTGAGCTCAACGTACGTCTCCGCAAGATCCACCCCAGCCAGTACGGCCATCCAGCACCCCCAGTGCGATCACCCGCACGACTAGGTTCACTGAGACGGAGGCCGAACGACTGGGTTCGCTGAGTAAACGACTCGATTGGATGAGAGCGGTCAAGGGCAGCCGGGCATGACCGTTCCGCGGTGATGTACTAGAGTTATCTCGACATCGAGATATCTGCCGAAGGTGTACCGCGCCGCCGAATGGTAAAGGCTACCTAACTAAGCCTTACCTTAGTGGATGGTCGAGGAGCCGTAGGCGGCACCACGCGGCGCCCGCCGTAATGAGGCGCGGTGCGGTAGTACGCGCACATTGATGAAGGAGACTGTCGTGTCGGCGAACAGCTTCGACGCCCGCAGCACGCTGCGCGTGGGCGACGAGTCGTACGAGATCTTCAAGCTGGACAAGGTCGAGGGCTCCGCGCGCCTCCCTTACAGCCTGAAGGTGCTGCTGGAGAACCTGCTCCGCACCGAGGACGGCGCGAACATCACCGCCGACCACATCCGGGCGCTGGGTGGCTGGGACTCCCAGGCCCAGCCCAGCCAGGAGATCCAGTTCACGCCGGCCCGCGTGATCATGCAGGACTTCACCGGTGTTCCGTGTGTCGTGGACCTCGCCACCATGCGTGAGGCCGTGAAGGAGCTCGGCGGCGACCCGGCGAAGATCAACCCCCTCGCGCCGGCCGAGCTGGTCATCGACCACTCCGTCATCGCGGACAAGTTCGGCACCAACGACGCGTTCGCCCAGAACGTCGAGCTGGAGTACGGCCGCAACAAGGAGCGCTACCAGTTCCTGCGCTGGGGCCAGACCGCCTTCGACGAGTTCAAGGTCGTTCCCCCGGGCACCGGCATCGTCCACCAGGTCAACATCGAGCACCTGGCCCGTACGGTCATGGTCCGTAACGGCCAGGCGTACCCCGACACCCTCGTCGGCACCGACTCGCACACCACCATGGTCAACGGCCTCGGCGTGCTGGGCTGGGGCGTCGGCGGCATCGAGGCCGAGGCCGCGATGCTCGGCCAGCCGGTCTCCATGCTCATCCCGCGCGTCGTCGGCTTCAAGCTGACCGGCGAGCTGAAGCCCGGCACCACCGCCACCGACCTCGTGCTGACCATCACCGAGATGCTCCGCAAGCACGGCGTCGTCGGCAAGTTCGTCGAGTTCTACGGTGAGGGCGTCGCCGCCACCTCCCTCGCGAACCGCGCCACCATCGGCAACATGTCGCCGGAGTTCGGCTCCACCGCCGCGATCTTCCCGATCGACGACGAGACGCTGAAGTACCTGCGCCTGACCGGCCGTGACGAGCAGCAGGTCGCGCTCGTCGAGGCGTACGCCAAGGAGCAGGGCCTCTGGCTCGACCCGGCCGCCGAGCCGGACTTCTCCGAGAAGCTGGAGCTCGACCTCGCCACGGTCGTCCCCTCCATCGCCGGCCCGAAGCGCCCGCAGGACCGCATCGTCCTCGCCAACGCCTCGCAGCAGTTCGCGCAGGACGTCCGCAACTACGTCTCCGAGGACGAGGAGGCCGGCAAGGAGTCCTTCCCGGCGTCCGACGCCCCGGCTTCCTCCAACGGTGTGCCGTCGCGTCCGACCACGGTCACGGCCCCCGACGGGACGACGTACGAGATCGACCACGGCGCCGTCACCGTCGCCGCGATCACGTCCTGCACCAACACCTCGAACCCGTACGTCATGGTCGCCGCGGCGCTCGTGGCCAAGAAGGCGGTCGAGAAGGGCCTGACCCGCAAGCCGTGGGTCAAGACCACGCTCGCCCCGGGTTCCAAGGTCGTCACCGACTACTTCGACAAGGCGGGCCTGACCCCGTACCTCGACAAGGTCGGCTTCAACCTCGTCGGCTACGGCTGCACCACCTGCATCGGCAACTCCGGCCCGCTGCCGGAGGAGGTCTCCAAGGCGGTCAACGAGCACGACCTCGCCGTGACCTCGGTGCTCTCCGGCAACCGTAACTTCGAGGGCCGGATCAACCCCGACGTCAAGATGAACTACCTGGCGTCCCCGCCGCTGGTCGTCGCGTACGCCATCGCCGGCTCGATGAAGGTCGACATCACCAAGGACGCCCTGGGCATCGACCAGGACGGCAAGCCGGTCTACCTCGCGGACATCTGGCCCACCGAGGCCGAGGTCAACGACGTCGTCGCCAACTCCATCGGCGAGGACATGTTCAACAAGTCCTACCAGGACGTCTTCGCGGGCGACGCCCAGTGGCAGGCGCTGCCGATCCCGACCGGCAACACCTTCGAGTGGGACCCGCAGTCCACCTACGTGCGCAAGCCCCCCTACTTCGAGGGCATGACGATGGAGACCACCCCGGTCTCCGACATCACCGGCGCCCGCGTCCTGGCGAAGCTGGGCGACTCGGTCACCACCGACCACATCTCCCCGGCCGGTGCGATCAAGGCCGACACCCCGGCCGGTAAGTACCTGACGGAGCACGGCGTCGAGCGCCGCGACTTCAACTCGTACGGCTCGCGCCGCGGTAACCACGAGGTCATGATTCGCGGCACGTTCGCGAACATCCGCCTGCGCAACCAGATCGCCCCGGGCACCGAGGGTGGCTACACCCGCGACTTCACCCAGGCCGATGCGCCGGTGTCGTTCATCTACGACGCCTCGCAGAACTACCAGGCCGCCGGCACCCCGCTGGTCATCCTGGCGGGCAAGGAGTACGGCTCCGGCTCGTCCCGCGACTGGGCCGCCAAGGGCACCGCGCTCCTCGGCGTCAAGGCCGTCATCGCCGAGTCGTACGAGCGCATCCACCGCTCGAACCTCATCGGCATGGGCGTCCTCCCGCTCCAGTTCCCGGAGGGCGCGACTGCTGAGGCTCTCGGCCTCACCGGCGAGGAGACCTTCTCCTTCACCGGCGTGACCGAGCTGAACAACGGCACCACGCCGCGCACGGTGAAGGTCTCCACCGACACCGGTGTGGAGTTCGACGCGGTCGTCCGCATCGACACCCCCGGTGAGGCGGACTACTACCGCAACGGCGGCATCATGCAGTACGTGCTCCGCAGCCTGATCCGCAAGTAGGGATCGGCGCACCACGGCGGAAGGGCCGCATCCCCGGTGACGGGGATGCGGCCCTTCGTTGTGCTCGGGGTGTTCCCGGCTACCGGACGGCTCAGAAGAGCAGGCGGTAGGTGTTCCAGCCGGAGGTACCGATCCTCACCTTTGCCTTGAACGGGGCTGCCGCGTTGCCGGTGCCCTGGTAGCTCCACAGAGCCCCGGTCGTGTCGCGCGCGATGAGGTCGGTCTTGCCGTCGAGGTTCAGGTCACCGCTGGAGATGAGGTAGTTGTACGTGTTCCAGCCGGCGCCGATCCTGGTACGGGTGGCGAACGGGGCCTTGTAGTTGCCCGTGCCCTTGTACAGCCAGAGGACTCCGGCCTTGTCGCGGGCGACGAGGTCGTTCTTGCCGTCGCCCGTCAGGTCGCCGTTGCCGGCGATCTGGGTGTAGATGTCCCAGCCGCTGCCGACCTTGTAACGGCTCGTCAGCTTGCCGTTGCCGTAGTTCAGGTAGAGGTACAGATTGCCGCTGCTGTCGCGGCCGAGCAGGTCGCCCGCGCCGGCGCCGCCCAGGTTGCCCGGGGAGACCAGCTTGTTGTAGATGTTCCAGCCGGTGCCGACCTTGGTCTGGGTGGTGACGTCGAAGTTCTGGTAGTAGAGGGTCGAGCCCTCGCGGGACCAGATGCCGTCCGCGTCTCCGTCGGCGCCGTTGTCCACCTGCAGGACGGAGTTGACGGTCTTCCAGCCGTTACCGGCGTTGTCGCGGGCGGTGAGGCCACCCGTGCCGGTGGGCGTGTACGAGTACGCGGTGCCGGTCGAGTCGATGCCGTAGAGGGCGAAGACCGGGGTGGTCGCAGCGGCGTCGGCCGCTGCCGCACTGGGCTGCGCGGTGTCGGCACCCAGGGAGGGCTGGGCGCTCGGGGCGTCGGCGGCGACCGCGGAGGTGCCGGTTCCGACGAGGGCGGCGGTGAGTGCCGCGGCCGCTGCGCGGGCGGCTATGCGTCTGTGCTTACGGCCAGAGGTTTTGGCCACGAAGTACTCCATGGATCGGGATGAGTTGTGGCCCGCCCATGAGCGCAGGCGGGCCACATTTTTTCACCCGAATAGTGTCATGGCCTCAGGTGGGAGAACTGCCAGTTGATAAAAAGAGCAGGCTATATGTGTTCCAAATGTGTTCCAACCAGTGCCGATCACGACTCGGGACTTGTACGGTGCGGCGGCTTTGCCGGTGCCCGCGTACGTCGGGACGACGCGGCTGAACTGGCTTTCCAAGGGCGCGACCGGGGACCCGGCGAACGCGGTGAGGGCCGAGCTGGACAAGCTGAAGTTCCTGCGCGGTCTGAACGCCCGCCCACACCCTGGACCTGACGGGCCTGCCCGCCGAGCGCGTGGTCAGAACCAGTGCAGGCAGTGCGGGGAGCGCTCGGCGCGGAAGAGGGCGTCGGCGAGGGTGGCCGCGCCCGGGCGGTGGGCCCGGACGTGTCCGGCACGCACGAGCGTGCTCGGGGCAGTGCCGCCGAGGTAGACCGAGCCCAGGTCGCTCACGTCCAGGGACAGGTCGGGCTCCCGGTCCGTCGGGACGCAGTCGGCCTTACCGTCCCGGACGGTCAGCAGGTAGCGGCCGTGCTCGCCGAGAAACGGGTCCTCGACGTCGAGGACGAGCTCGCCGTCCATGAACCAGCCGCGCGCGGTCAGGGCACCTGGGACGTCCAGGAGCCGCAACCAGAGCCAGTCAGTGTCGCCGCTCACCTCGCCGGCGCGGAAGTCCGCGAACTGCCAGCGCAGCGGGTGCTCGGGCGGGACGTGCTTGAACACAACCTGAGAGACCAGGTCATGTCCGAGTACGAACCGGGCCAGGGCCGTGAAGACGGCGTCGTCGGTGGCGATGGTCTCGTCGACCGTCAAGGTGCCGGACTCGATCGAGTAGCTGGCGTACCCGTCCGGGACGCCGTCGGCGTCCCGGTGAACGGCGACGTAGCGCGGCGCCGGCGAGATCGGGGGCTGTCCCGCGCGCAAGGCCCACCAGCGGTGCGGCCGGGACAGCGCGCCGGGCTGTGCGCGGCGATACCGGTCGTAGATCTCTTCCAGGATCTCGCCGCACTCGGCACGCCGCAGCACCTCGACCGAGCCGGTCGTTGGGGCGTCGGCCGTTCCACGCGCCCGGGGGAGGGCGAGGGCGGCCTGGTGGCGCGGCACCGTCAGCTGCTGCGTATAGGTCGCCGGTCCGTAGCCGAACCTGCCGTAGATCGGGGCCTCAGAGGCCAGCAGCACGGAGAGGAACTCCCCGCCGGCCCGCAACTCGGCGAGCTGATGCCGCATCATCGCGCTGAGCACGCCTTGGCGCCGGTGCGAGGGCAGGACGCCGACGGCGGTCACCCCGGCGGCCGGGACGAGGATCTCACCGGGCAGGGTGAGCTCGAAGGAGTGCGCGGCGGCGGTGCCGACGGGCCGCCCGTCCGCCGTCAGGGCGAGCAGGCAGCGGCCGATTTCGAGCGCCGACCACCAGAGCCCGCCGCCCTCGATCGGGGTTTCCGGGAAGCGCCCGAACGCGGCATGGACTGTGTCGACGAAGACGTCAAGGTCCTCATCGGTCGTGGAACGAATCTCCATTGCCGCCGCTGCCTCCTCGCAATACCGGCACCACAACTCGTGGTGTCTGGCCACAGTTGAGCGTTGACCCGTTGCCAGAGCAAGCGAATTACTCCAGTCAGTATATAGAACGATCGATCTATATCCAGTCTCATAGTAGATAGACCGGTGGTTCTATCGGCAACCCCGTGTCAGAATTCGGTGTGACGACAACGAGACCGGGACCCCGCGAGCGGCTGCTGGAAGCGGCCCGTGACCTCACGTACACCCGTGGCGTGCACGTGGGGGTGGATGCGATCCTCAAGCAGGCCGGGGTCGCTCGCCGCTCGCTCTACCAGCACTTCGGCGGCAAGGACGGTCTGATCGCCGAACTCCTGCGCAGCTACCCGGGCGAGGCCGCCTACCGCCAGATGATGGACGACGCCGGTGATGATCCGCGCCAACGGATCCTCGCGGTCTTCGACGAGCTGGAGAACGTCACCCAGCGCCCGACCTTCCACGGCTGCCGCTACACGTCGGCGGAACTGGCCCTCACCGACCCCGGCCACCCCGCGCACGCGGAGGTCCGCGCCTTCAAGGACGGTCTGCACGAGCTGTTCACCAGCGAACTGACCCGCTACGGCCACCCGGCCCCGGAGTTCGGTGCCGATCAGCTCCTGGTCCTGATCGATGGCACCCTGGCCCACGCGGTGACCCGCCCGGACGCCCATCCGGCCCTGGCGGCGCGGGGAATGGCGGAGCTGCTGCTCGACGCGAGCGCCTGACTCGCGTGGGGGGCGGGGGCCTTGGCCGGAAGCCCGGCGGTCAGTGGCGTACGGATCCGGGCGGCGGTGGCCGGCGCGAACATGGCGACGGCCGTGCGACGACCGGCCGGACCCCCGATGCGCCTACTGAACTGCGTCAGAACGCACGGCTCTTGACACCCTTGACGAAGGCCATCCAGCCGGCCGCACCGAACATGAGCACCGGACCATCCGTGATCTTGCTGTCGCGCACGGGGACGAGGTCCGGAGCGCCGTCGGCCACCTCCACGCAGTTGCCGCCGTCCCCGTTGCTGTAGGAGGACTTACGCCAAGTTGCCGTGGTCAGATCAGCTGCGGTGGTCATCGGTCGCATAGTCCTTCGCCGCCGATTCGATCAGGGCCAGGGATGCCTCCGGCGACAGCGCGGCAGCCCTGGCCAGATCGTATGCGGAACCGAACTGGTCCACCACCGAAGTTTCCTCGATGAGTTGGCCGCCGTAAGCGCCTTCGGTATACACGGCAGGTGGGGCATCGGTGAAGCGCATCAGCGTGACTGAGGTGTCCAGGAACAGGGGCGCCCCGGCGGAGAACGGAAACACTTGAGCGATGAGGCGCGTACGTGACCGGGTCTGCTCGGCGAGGTGTGTGAGTTGCTCAGCCATGACGGCGGCTCCGCCCACCAGCACGCGGAGGGCGGCCTCGTGGACAATGACCCACAGGATGGGGGCCGTTGGGGAATCGAGCAGCTGTGCCCGATCCATCCGGGTCCTTACGTGACCCTCGACGACGGACGACGGACGACGTGGCGAATGGCTGAGCGGCCTGAGTCAGGGCCCGTGTGTACGCCTCGGTCTGCAGAAGTCCCGGCACCACCAAGGATGAATACTCCTCGATCGACTTGGCGCGCTCCTGGAGTTCCGCAGCATCGGCGAAGTAGCTTGCCACCTTGGACTTGCGGGCCAGCCGGCACAACCGCTCCAGATGCTCCCCGCTACCGAAGAGCTGATCGAAGATGCGGGACATGTCGATCTGCGGCCGCCGATTCGCCGACTCGAACTGCCCGATGTACGAGCCCGAGCAGAACACCCGCTCGCCCAACTGATCCTGGGACAACCCGGCGGCCTCGCGCAGGCGGCGCAATTCGGAGCCGTAGAAGGCTCGCGGGTTGGTGTACGGGTCCAGTTCCTTGGGTTGCGGCATGTGGCGGAATGTAGCCGGACACGAGGTCCTCGGACTCGGAAACCCGGTAGCGGCCACCCCATCGTGGACGGTCCGGAATGCAATCGTGGATCAGCGGGTTTACAACATTCGCAGCACGCGGCGCGAACAGTACAGAGAGCGGATGGCACCCATGGGCGAGTTGATCCTGATCCGGCACGGCGAGACCGAGTGGTCCCGGAACGGGCGGCACACGAGCCACACCGATCTGCCCCTGACCGACCTCGGCGAGCGTCAGGCCCGTGCTCTCGTGCCGCTGATCGCCGATCGGAAGATCGGGCTCACCCTGGTCAGCCCGGCCCTGCGCGCCCGGCGCACCGCCGAGCTCGCCGGCCTTGACTCGCCCCGTGTCACACCTGACCTGCGCGAGTGGGACTACGGCGGCTACGAGGGCGTGACCACCGTCGAGATCCACCGGACCCGGCCCTCGTGGAACCTGTGGACCGACGGCGTCACCCCCGGTCCCGCGGCGCACCCCGGGGAGACGCCGGCTGAGGTGGGCAGGCGCGCCGACCGCGTGCTCACCGAGGTCCGGACGGTCGCCGAACAGGTGGGGGACGCGGACATCGCTCTCGTTGCGCACTCCCACTTCCTGCGCGTGCTCACCGCCCGCTATCTGGGGCTGGCTCCGGCCGGGGGCACCATGTTCCAGCTCGCCACCGGGGCCGTCTCCCGGCTCGGCACCGAGCACGGGAAGCCCGTCATCACCGCCCTGAACCTGGCCCTGCCCGAGAGTCTCTTCCGCGCCGCCGTCCCGGAGTCGCCCGAGCAGGCCTGAGCAGGCCCACGCGGTTCAGTCCATCGCATCCGTCCCCATGTCGGCGCGCATCGCGTCCCGCACCCGGGTCAGTGCCTCCAGCACCTGGGCCGCATGCTGCTCGTACTCCGGCATTCCGTGGAGGAGACCCTCGGCGACCGCGTCGCGCAGGTCACGGACCCGTCGGAAGTACAGGAGCGCAGGTTCGACGACTGCTCGTGGTGCGAAGACCTCGAACTGATAGCGCAGTTCGTAGCAGTCCGTGAAGCAGGCGCGCGCGGCCCGGGAGCGCTCCTCGGCTGACCGGGACCTGTCCCGCGCGATCGACCAGAGCTCACTGCGCGCCTTGGCCAGAGCGGACAAGTAGGCGCTGTACAGATCCCGTCGGCTCGTCCGCCACTCCCGCCTGGTCTCCCGCAGATCCCGGCGGCGCTCGATCACCAGCGCCGAGCTGAGGGCGATGACCGCGCCTGCGACCGTGCTGACGACCGTTATCCAGCTCATCGCGGCAGCGTAGGAGGAGGGCAGGCCCCCTGAACAGACCCTCCTGCCGGATCCCGGCGTGCCGGTTCGGGGCTGGTGGCGGCACGTATATTCGGCTGGTACGACACGGCGATCAAGCCTGTGACGTGGGCTTGTGCGGCCCGGAGAACGAGCATGAACCAACAGCGAGGAGCAGGCCGATGACGACAACCGCTCGCCCGAGTGTGCAGCACGAGGACGATCGGGTGCGGGTCACCCGCTGGGACTTCGAGCCCGGGACGCGTACCGGCCGCCATGTCCATGCGTACGACTACGTGGTCGTGCCGGTCGTCGACGGTGTCATCAGTGCCTTCGCGCCCGACGGGTCGGTGACCGAGTCGCAGCTCCGGGCCGGTGAGTCGTACGCCCGCCCGGCCGGTGGCGAGCACGATGTCGTCAATACCGGCAGTGCCTGGCTGGCCTTCGTCGAGATCGAGCTCAAGGGGACCTCGGCTGCGGCCGTGTCGTCCTGAGCTCGAGCGCCATGGACCGCCGGGGACGCCGTCCCCGTACCTCTCCCCTTCTCGGCGGCCGGCCCGATCCGACGACCGACTTCGGCTGCACCGTGGGACGAAAGAACGGCCGGTACCTCACCCGAGGTACCGGCCGTTCAAAGGAGTGGTGAGGTCAGGAGATCAGCTCCACCTCCGCCAGCGTGCCCTCACCGACCGGCACCAGGCGATAGTGCGCGTACGTTCCCGCCGTGCCCACCGAGAACACCCGGGTCTGCTTGTCCCACGCGAACGACTGCCCGGACCGCTTGTCGAGGTCCTTCCATGTCGTGCCGTCCGCCGAGCCCTGCAGGACCCAGGCCGTCGGGGCCTTCGCCGCGGCGCCCGAGGTCAGCGTGTACTGGACCGCCCTCGTCGCCGACCCGACCGGGAGTTCCACCGCGCCGGTCACCGTCGCCGTCGTGGCCGACGTGTTGTCGAACAGCGCGCCTTCGCCCTTCAGTACGTCCTTCTTCGGCGACGGCACCTGGTCGTCCTTCGTGATCGACGTCGGGGCCGCGTCCTTGCCCGTGCCCCACGCCGACGGCTTGGCACCCATGTCGAACTCCAGGACACCGCCCTTGGCGAGCACCTCGTGCGGCAGCGACGTGGACGTCCACTTCTTGCCGTTGACCTTCAGCCCCTGCACGTAGATGTTCCGGGCGCTGTTCTTCGGGGCCTTGACCACGAGGTCGTGGCCGTTCTCCAGGTGGACGGTGGTCTTCGTGAAGAGCGGCGAGCCGATGGCGTACTCGCCACCGCCCATCACCAGGGGGTAGAAGCCGAGCGAGGAGAAGAGATACCAGGCCGACTGCTCGCCGTTGTCCTCGTCGCCGTGGTAGCCCTGGCCGATCTCGCTGCCCGTGTAGAGGCGGCCGAGGACCTCGCGGACCTTCTCCTGGGTCTTCCAGGGCTGCGACGCCGCGTCGTACATGTACGTGACGTGGTGCGCGACCTGGTTGCTGTGGCCGTACATGCCCATCCGTACGTCACGGGCCTCCGTCATCTCGTGGATGACACCGCCGTACGAGCCGACGAACTCGGGACCGGCCGTCTCCGGGGTGGAGAAGTACGTGTCGAGCTTCTTCGCCAGGCCGTCGCGGCCGCCGTACAGGTTGGCCAGACCGCGGCTGTCCTGCGGAGCCGTGAACGCGTAGCCCCAGCCGTTCGTCTCCGTGTAGTCGTAGCCCCAGATCCGCGGGTCGTACCTGTCGGAGGCGACCCGCCAGTCACCCTTGGCGGTCCTGCCCTGGAAGAAGCCCGCCTTGGAGTCGAACAGCTCGACATAGTCGCGGGCCCGGTTCAGGAAGTACTCCGACTCCTCCTTGTACCGCTCCTTCTTCGTCTTCTTGTAGAGCGCCTGGCCCATCTGCGCGAGGCCGTAGTCGTTGAGGTAGCCCTCCAGCGACCAGGACAGACCCTCGTGCGTCGACGTGTTCGCGTAGCCCGTGAACGGGGAGGTCGCCATCCCCTTCCGGCCGACACCCGACGTCGGCGGAACCACCGTGGCGTTCTTCAGGGCCGCCTCGTACGCCGCCTCGCCGTCGAACTTCACGCCCTTGACGTACGCGTCCGCGAACGCGACGTCCGACGAGGTGCCGGTCATCAGGTCGGCATAGCCGGGGGAGGACCAGCGGGAGATCCAGCCGCCGTCCTTGTACTGCTGGACGAAACCGTCGACCATCTCGCCGGCCTTGTCCGGCGTGAGGAAGGAGTACGCGGGCCACGTCGTCCGGTAGGTGTCCCAGAATCCGTTGTTGACGTACACCTTGCCGTCGACGATCTTCGCCCCCGTGTGGGTGGGGGTGTCCGGGCCGATCTGCGGCGAGAACGGGCTGGCGTACTGGTCCTTGCCGTCGACCCGCTCGAAGCCCGAGTTCGGGTAGAGGTACAGCCGGTACAGGCTGGAGTAGAGCGTCGTCAGCTGGTCGGCGTCCGCGCCCTCGACCTCCACCTTGCCCAGGATCTCGTCCCAGGCCCTTTGCGCCCGGTCCTCGACGCGGCCGAAGGAACGGGACGCGGGGATCTCGGCGGCGAGGTTCTGCTTCGCCTGGTCGATGCTGATCAGCGAGGTGGCCAGCCGCAGGTTGACCGTACGGTCCTTGCCGGCGTCGAAGCGGAGGTAGCCTGTCACGTCGTCACCGCCGCCGCCCTTGAGCTTGCCGCTCGCGGTGACCGGGGCGTCGAAGACGCCGTAGACGAAGAGCCGGGTGGCGCCGGTGGAGAGGCCGCTCTTCACGTCGGAGAAGCCGGTGAAGGAGCTGGTCCCCGGGTCGAGGGTGAGTCCGCCGTCGTTGGAGATGTTGTCGAAGACGACGGACGCGTCGTCACCGGGGTACGTGAAGCGCATCCGTGCCGCGTGGTCGGTCGGCGTCATCTCGGCCTTGAGGCCGTTCTCGAACGTCACACCGTAGTAGTGCGGCTTCGCGGTCTCGTTCTCGTGCTTGAACGGCAGCGCGCGCGCCGTGCGGGAGGCGTCCGGGGTGTCCTTGGCCACCGACGGCATCAGCTGGAACGTCTGCCGGTCGCCCATCCATGGGCTCGGCTCGTGGCTCGCGCTGAACGCCTGGAGCGTGGGCAGGTTGTCGGCGTTGTTGGCGCGCTGGTAGTCGTACAGCCAGCTCGTCGAAGCGGCGTTGGTGACGGGCGTCCAGAAGTTGAAGCCGTTCGGGACGGCGGTGGCGGGGAAGGTGTTCCCGCGTGAGAAGCCGCCGCTGGAGTTGGTGCCCCGTACCGTCGACGCGTAGTCGGACAGGTGTGCCCGGCGCTTCTCCGGGGCCTTCGGGGCGAGCTTGATGTCGTCGATCCAGCCCTGGAACTTCGCCGGGCCCTTGGGGGAGTCGTACGCCACCAGGATCCGGTCGACGGTCTTTCCGGCCGCGACCGTGCCGATGCGCGAGGCGACCTTGTTCCACTGGTTGACGTACAGCCGCTTGGCGTCGGCCTGGCCCTGCGGGTTCAGCGGACCGCCGTGGCTGTCGGTGGCACCCAGATCGCTCAAGTACGTGCCGTCGGTGAACGCGAGGTCGACCGCCACATGCGTGGCCGGGTACGAGAGGTCCGTCTCGCCCATCTGCGGATAGACGAGGTAGGAGAGCTCGGTGTCCCGGGTGACGGCCGCGTCGACGTCGAAGATCTTGTTGTACGAGTAGGCCCGGCCGTCTGCCTTGTGCGTGCCCGCGTAACGCAGGGCCTTCTTGCCCGTGAAGCCCGCGCCGGCCTTGGCCGTGGGGGAGCCGGACGGACCGCGGTCGATCTGGCTGCGCATCTCGGCGGGCGCCGGCGTGCTGGTGTTGCCGTTGGAGAACTGGACGTCGGCGAGCTGGGTGATGTTCGAGGCGCCGTTGTTCTTCGTGATGTCCAGACGGAAGTGCTGGTAGGCCGTGTCGGCCGTGATGCCGTACGACTTGGTCTGGAAGCGCTCGCTGAAGGACTGGTCGGTCCGGGAGTCGAGGTCCTTCCACGTCTTGCCGTCGGCGGAGCCCTGGAGCGTCCAGTTCCTCGGGTCGCGCTCGGCGTAGTCGTTGGCCGAAGTGAGCGCGTAGGTCACGACCTTGACCGGTTCGGCGAGATCGAACTCCAGCCAGGCAGTGGGCTCGAAGGTCAGCCACTTGGTGGCGGACTCCCCGTCGATGAGGTTCTCCTTCACCTCACCGCCGCCGGTGTTCTCATCACTGGCTCGGACCTCTGTGACCTTATCGGTGACATTGCCCGGTATTCCGGACGAGAATCCGCCATCGATGCCTGATGACCGCTTTTTTCCGTCAGGACCCTCTTCCACAGTGTTGCGCCAGTCCGGCTGCTTTTCGTCCGCCTCGAACGAGGAGGTGAACGTCTGGTCGGCTGTGGGTTTTTCACTCCTTTCGGGGGAATGCGCCGACTGGGCGGCGGCCGCCGTCGGGGCGGTCACGACCAGGACCAGTGAAGCCGCAATGAGTGCGGCTGTGCGGCTTTGTCTCTTGCGAGAACCATGTCGGGGCTGCATGCCGAGCCATTCCTCCCGAGGAAGTGCGCGTTGGACAACGTTGTCAGGCTGATGCGCAGGATCCAGTAGGGAGCCAAGTGGCTCGATGTGTCAAGGGTGTTGAGCACGAACCGTCGGGAGAATCGACCGTAATGCGGAAATCGTTACACCTGGGCGAGGGTGCGCGGGGCTCATGTATCCGCGAGGTCTCAACTCGGGAAAGACTGCCGCCCAAAGCTGCATTCGATCTTGCTCAGTTGGCTGCAAGTGGACTATACCTGTCGGCGTCTGTCCCGCCGTTTTCCGCGCGGGCGGACAAGGGGGCCGGGGGAACGGTCGAGGAGGTGCCATGGGGTGCATCCGTCGCTCGATCTCCCGAATCCCCCACTGCATCCGGCTAGCCTGCAAAATCAGCATGACCCAAGCGCAACTGACCGCGGTGGCGGGGCCCTTCGCCTGAGGCGAATTTCGACGGGCGACCGGTACACACCGCCTGAGTCCTGGAGAAGGCGAGGACTTGAGCATGGGATCCACCTCCGGCCACACGAATGAGGGCCTTGGCCGTCGCGACGTGATCAAGCGGTCTGCCGCACTCGGTCTGATCACCGTTCCGACCATGAGCTTCCTGTCGGCGTGTGCGAGTAGCGACAGCGGCACCGACGACTCGGTCAAGAAGGGCAAGACGAGCGCCAAGAACCCGCTCGGCGTCAACGAGACCGCTGCCCTCGACGTCGTCATCTTCGATGGCGGTTTCGGTCAGCAGTACGCGATCGACGCGGAGAAGAAGTACAACGAGGCCTTCCCGAAGGCCCCGAAGGTCAAGCACACCGCGACCCAGAAGATCCAGTCGCAGCTGCAGCCGCGCTTCAACGGCGGCACCCCGCCGGACCTGATCGACAACTCGGGCGCCGAGCAGATGGACATGGGTGTCCTCGTCGGCAAGAAGCAACTGCTCGACCTGACGCCGCTGATGGACGCCCCGTCCATCGACGACCCGAGCAAGAAGGTCCGCGACACGCTGCGTCCCGGTGTCCTGGAGATGGGCCAGTTCGACGGCGACCCGGTCTGGATCATGTACTACGCGTACACGGTCTACGGTGTCTGGTACTCGCAGACCGCGCTGGACAATCTCGACGCGCAGTACCCCGAGACCTGGGACGACATGCTCGCCCTCTGCGCGAAGGCGAAGAAGAAGGGCATCGCCGGCTGGACGTACGCCGGTAAGTACCCGTACTACCTGCCGTTCTCGCTCTACCCGTTCATCGCCAAGATCGGTGGCCGGGAGGTTCTCGACAAGATCGACAACCTGGAGCCGAACGCCTGGAAGGACCCCGCGGTCAAGGCGGCGTTCGAGGCGTACTACGAGCTGTACCAGAAGGGGTACGTCCTCAAGGGCACCCCGGGCATGACCCACATCCAGTCGCAGACCGAGTGGACCAAGGGCAAGGCGCTCTTCATCCCGAACGGTTCGTGGGTGGAGAACGAGGCGGCGCCCACCACGCCCAAGGACTTCAAGATGATGGTCTCGGCGCCGTCCAGCCTGGACGCGTCCGACAAGATGCCGTTCGGCACCATCTGGGCCTCCGGCGGTGAGCCCTTCGTCGTCCCGGCCAAGGCGAAGAACCCCGAGGGCGGCATGGAGCAGCTGCGCATCATGCTCTCCGAGGAGTCCTCGAAGAACTTCACCAAGCAGGTCAAGTCCCTCAGCGCCTTCAACGGTGGCACCGACGGTCTGACCCTGTCCACGGCCATGCAGGCCGGCGTCGACGCGCTGAAGAAGGCCGGCGACAACGTGGTGAACCCGCGTCTGCAGGACTGGTACGTGAAGCTCCAGAAGGAGCAGATCGGCGTCGCCGGCATCGGCGAGATGATGGCGGGCCGCGCGACCCCGGCGGAAGCCATCAAGAAGATCCAGGCCTTCGCGGACGCGGCGGCCAAGGACCAGTCCATCAAGCACTACAAGCACCAGTGAGCAACCGTCACCAGCGGCGGCACCCGCGGAAAGATCGGGGTCGGTAAACGATGCAGCACGGCAAGTACCGGTTCATTGTGGGGTTCTTGGCGGCCCCACTGGCGTTGTACGCGGTCTTCGTCATTTGGCCGTTCATCCAGTCCATCTACTACTCCTTCACGGACTGGACCGGCCTGAGCCCGGACTTCAAGATGGTCGGCTTCGACAACTACACCAGGATGCTGAAGGACGACATTTTCTGGAAGTCCCTGCAGCACAGCGTGTTGCTTGTGCTGCTGCTGCCGCTGGTGACGCTGGGCCTCGCGCTTTTCTTCGCCTTCATGCTCAATGTCGGCGGCCGGCGGCGGAAGAACGCCACGGTCGCCGGCGTGCGGGGCTCGGGCTTCTACAAGATCGCGTACTTCTTCCCGCAGGTGCTCTCGATCGTGATCGTCGCCCTGCTCTTCCAGTTCGCGTTCAACCCCAGTGACGGGATGCTGAATTCGACCCTGAAGGGCATCGGTCTCGGCTCCATCCAGCCGGACTGGCTGGGCGATCCGAGCCTCGCGCTCATCTGCGTCATGTCGGTGCTGGTCTGGTCGACGGTCGGATTCTTCGTCGTCCTGTTCTCCGCCGGAATGGCGTCCATTCCGAAGGACTTCTACGAGGCGGCGCTCCTCGACGGCGCCAACCGCATCACGACGTTCTTCCGGATCACCCTGCCGCTGCTCTGGGACACCGTGCAGTCGGGCTGGGTCTACATGGGAATTCTGGCGCTCGGCGTGGAGGCGTTCACGGCCGTACAGGTCATGACCGTGGGTCCCGGCGGCCCCGACTACTCGACCACGGTCCTGCCGCTGTACGTGTACCAGACGGCCTTCCGTGACGGCCAGGCAGGATACGCAACAACGATCGGTGTCGGACTGCTCATCGTCACCATGGCCTTCGCGGCCATCGTGATGCGACTGGGCCGGCGCGAGCGGCTGGAGTTCTGATGAAGACCACTGACACCCCTCCCGCGCCTGCTGCGGACCGCGTGCCCGTGTCGCCGGTGACCGTGCCCGGTGGCAAGAAGGAGAAGAGCAGCGAGGGCTCCGTCCTCAATGTCTTCTCGCACGGTGTACTGATCATCTGGGCGATCCTGGTCGTCATGCCGCTGCTCTGGGCGGTGATGGCGTCCTTCAAGACGGACGACTCGATCCTGTCGACGCCGTGGGCGCTGCCCGACAAGCTGCACTTCGAGAACTGGTCGCGCGCCTGGAGCCAGGCGCACATGAGCGACTACTTCTTCAACACGATCATCGTGGTGGGCGGCTCGCTCATCGGCACCCTGCTGCTCGGTTCCATGGCGGCGTACGTACTGGCGCGGTTCGACTTCCCCGGTAACCGTTTCCTCTACTACCTGTTCATCGGCGGGATGAGCTTCCCGATCATCCTGGCGCTGGTCCCGCTGTTCTTCGTGATGAACAACATGGGCCTGCTGAACACGGTGCACGGACTGATCCTGGTCTACATCGCGTACTCGCTGCCGTTCACCGTCTTCTTCCTCACCTCGTTCTTCCGGACGCTGCCGACCTCGGTGGCCGAGGCGGCGATGCTCGACGGGGCGTCGCACACCCGGACGTTCTTCCAGGTGATGCTGCCGATGGCGAAGCCGGGCCTGATCAGCGTCGGCATCTTCAACTTCCTCGGGCAGTGGAACCAGTACATGCTGCCGACGGTGCTGAACACCGACCCGGATCACCGGGTGCTCTCCCAGGGCCTGGTCGAACTGGCCACCAGTCAGGGATACAAGGGGGACTGGTCCGGCCTCTTCGCCGGTCTGGTGATGGCGATGCTGCCGGTCCTCGCGGCCTACATCATCTTCCAGCGCCAGGTCGTCGCGGGCCTGACCGCGGGAGCCGTGAAGTAGCGGCCCGCTGAACACCGTAGAGACGGACGAACCGCCCGTCGGCCCTGTGCCGGCGGGCGGTTCGTCCGTTCTCTGTGTCCGCCCCTCGGGGCCTGCCCGCTCATCCGAGGCTCGGACTGCTCAAGGTCTTGACGGGGAGGACCCCAAAACGGTCAGCTTAGAGTTCACATGTTAGAGAAAACGGTAGGAGTGAGAGAGTCGATGGAGACTCCGGGGTCGCAGACATCTCTGCATCGCGCCAACCTTGAGCGGGTCGTGCGTGCCGTACGTATGGCGGGATCGCTCACCCAGGCGGAGATCGCCAGAAGCACGGGCCTCTCCGCGGCCACGGTCTCCAATATCGTTCGCGAACTGAAGGATGGCGGCACGGTCGAGGTGACCCCCACCTCGGCGGGCGGCCGCCGGGCCCGCAGCGTCTCCCTGAGCGGTGACGCGGGCATCGTGATCGGCGTCGACTTCGGACATACGCATCTGCGGGTGGCGGTCGGCAACCTTGCCCACCAGGTGCTCGCCGAGGAGTCCGAGCCGCTGGACGTGGACGCCTCGGCGGCGGAGGGCTTCGACCGGGCGGAACAGCTGGTCAAGCGGCTGATCGAGACGACCGGGATCGGCCCGGACAAGGTGATCGGAGTGGGCCTCGGCGTTCCCGGTCCGATCGATGTGGAGTCCGGCACGCTGGGCTCCACGTCGATCCTGCCGGGCTGGACGGGCATCAATCCGAGCGCGGAGCTCGCCGCACGGCTGGGCGTGCCGGTGTACGTCGACAACGACGCCAACCTCGGGGCGCTGGGAGAGCTCGTCTGGGGGAGCGGCCGGGGGGTCAAGGACCTCGCGTACATCAAGGTCGCAAGCGGTGTCGGCGCCGGTCTGGTGATCGACGGGCACATCTACCGGGGGCCGGGCGGCACAGCCGGCGAGATCGGCCACATCACGCTCGACGAATCGGGCCCCGTATGCCGCTGCGGCAACCGCGGGTGCCTGGAGACCTTCACCGCCGCGCGGTACGTGCTGCCCCTGCTCCAGCCCAGTCACGGGCCCGATCTCACGATGGAACGAGTGGTCAAGCTGGCCCGGGAGGGCGATCCGGGCTGCCGCCGGGTGATCGCGGACGTCGGGCGGCACATCGGCAGCGGCGTCGCCAATCTCTGCAACCTGCTCAACCCCAGCCGGGTGGTCCTCGGTGGCTCCCTCGCCGAGGCGGGGGAGTTGGTGCTCGGGCCGATCCGCGACTCGGTGTCGCGCTATGCCATCCCCAGCGCCGCCCGGCAGCTGTCCGTCCTTCCGGGGGCCCTCGGCGGCCGGGCCGAGGTGCTCGGTGCACTGGCTCTCGTGCTGAGTGAAATGGGGGATTCAACCCTTTTGGGGAGCGCCCTGCCCACGGGAACACCTGCCTTCACTTAGATAACGAATGGCACCGTTGTCATCTCGTTAAGGATTTACTCCTTGACGTTGACGTCGCAGCCGAGTTGACTTCCAGCCACCTCGGCCGCAACGTCGCGGCCTCGTCAGGGAGGCAAACCCAACAATGAAGGCAACGACGCGACGCATCGTCATAGGCACGGCCGCAGTTTCGATGGCCGTCTCCCTCGCCGCCTGTGGCAAGGCGGGCGACGACAAGGGCTCCGGCAGCGGTGGTGACAGCAAGACCATCGGTCTGCTCCTGCCGGAGAACAAGACCACGCGTTACGAGACGTTCGACCGCCCCATCATGGAGGCGAAGATCAAGGCGCTCTGCGCCGACTGCGAGGTCAAGTACAACAACGCCGCGCAGGACACCGAGACCCAGAAGAAGCAGTTCGACGCGCTGGTCACGCAGGGCGTGAAGGTCATCATCCTTGACTCCGTCGACTACAAGGCCACCAAGTCCTGGGTCCAGCAGGCGGAGAAGAAGGGCGTCAAGGTCGTTGCGTACGACCGCCTCGCCGAGGGCCCGATCTCCGCGTACGTGTCGTACGACAACGAGAAGATCGGCCGCCTGCAGGGCGAGGCCCTGGTCAAGGCGCTCGGCGCCAAGGCCAAGGACAGCAATGTCGTCATGATCAACGGCTCGCCGACCGACCCGAACGCCCCGTTCTTCAAGAAGGGCGCCCACAGCGTCCTGGACACGCAGGTCAAGAAGGTCGTCTACGAGCAGGACATCCCTGACTGGTCGCCGGACGAGGCCAACAAGAAGATGGGCGCGGCCATCGACTCCCTGGGCAAGAACGGCTTCCAGGCCGTCTACTCCGCGAACGACGGAATGGCCGGCGGCATCATCACGGCCCTCAAGAAGCAGGGCGTGAAGGTCCCGGTCGGCGGCCAGGACTCCGAGCTCGCCGGTCTGCAGCGCATCCTGCAGGGCGACCAGTCCTTCTCGATCTACAAGCAGATCAAGCCGGAGGCCGAGACCACCGCCGAGATCGCGGTCAAGCTCCTCAAGGGCGAGAAGTTCGACGGGCTGACCACCACCAAGGTCGACAGCCTCTCGGGCGAGTTCAAGGGCATCCCGTCGCGGCTGTACGACGCGTCGGTCGTGACCAAGGAGAACATCGCCTCCACGATCATCGCGGACAAGGTCTACAAGGCCGAGGAGATCTGCACCGCCGAGTACAAGGCGGCCTGCGACGCCGCCGGCATCAAGTAACCCCCGAGGGGAAGCCCCGGGCACCTCTGCCAGTCCGGCACCCGCCCCGTCAAAGCCCCGCAGGCGGGGGCGGGTGCCGGACTCCTTCCCAGGTCCGGTCGTCGGACCGCCGC
>NZ_JBEZKL010000074.1:0-37330 GCF_040704695.1 Streptomyces sp. NPDC048411 | reverse complement strand
CGTGGATCCACGGTGGCGCGCGAAGTGCGCGGCGGCGTCACCACCTTCATGGCCATGGCGTACATCCTCCTGCTCAACCCATCTGCGGGCCTGGCGGGCGGACGCGGGCAGGCATCCGAGCCCCAACGCGGGTCCGGTTGAGGCCTCGTTCGCGGGGGCGCTCGGCGTACGGCTCGGCGGGACCCTCGCGTACGGCGGGCGTGTCGAGCACCGGCCGGTCCTGAACGGCGCGACCGGCCGTGCGGTGGAGACCGGGGACATCGAGCGCGCGGTGCGGCTGTCGCGCCGCGTGGGGGTACTGGCCCTCGGCGTGTGCGCGGCGGGCCGGCTGATCGCGGGACGGTGGTCGCCCTCGGGGCGGCGTGCGGCCGCGGGACGGAGCGGGAAATGAGCGGCGGACTGCTGGTCGCCGGAACCACGTCGGACGCGGGCAAGAGCGTCGTCACGGCAGGCATCTGCCGGTGGCTGGTGCGCCAGGGCGTGAAGGTCGCGCCGTTCAAGGCGCAGAACATGTCGCTGAACTCGTTCGTCACCCGCGAGGGCGCGGAGATCGGACGCGCGCAGGCGATGCAGGCGCAGGCCGCCCGGGTGGAACCGACCGCGCTGATGAACCCGGTGCTGCTCAAGCCCGGCGGCGACCGGTCCAGTCAGGTCGTCCTGATGGGCAGGCCGGTGGGTGAGATGAGCGCGCGCGGTTACCACGGAGGGCGACAGGAGTCCCTGTTCGGCACAGTCGTGGACTGTCTGGAGCAGCTTCGGGGCACCTATGACGCCGTGATCTGCGAGGGGGCGGGCAGCCCGGCCGAGATCAATCTGCGGCGCACCGACATCGTGAACATGGGGATCGCGCGGGCCGCGGGGTTCCCCGTCGTCGTCGTCGGTGACATCGACCGCGGTGGTGTCTTCGCCTCGTTCTTCGGCACGACGGCGCTGCTCGGCGCCGAGGACCAGGCGCTGGTCGCCGGCTATCTGGTCAACAAGTTCCGCGGCGACGTGTCGCTCCTGGAGCCGGGTCTCGACATGCTGCACGGGCTGACCGGGCGGCGGACGTACGGAGTGCTGCCGTTCGCCCACGGCCTGGGCATCGACGAGGAGGACGGGCTGCGGGTCTCGCTCCGCGGGGCCGTACGCGAGTCGGTCGTCGCACCGCCGCACGGCGAGGACGTACTGCGGGTCGCGGTATGCGCCGTGCCGCTGATGTCGAACTTCACCGATGTGGACGCGCTGGCCGCCGAACCGGGTGTCGTGGTGCGGTTCGTGGACCGGGCGGAGGAGCTGGCCGACGCGGATCTGGTGATCGTGCCGGGCACGCGCGGGACCGTGAAGGCGCTGGCCTGGCTGCGGGAACGGGGGCTGGCCGACGCGCTGCTGCGCCGGGCGGCGCAAGGGCGTCCGGTGCTCGGCATCTGTGGCGGGTTCCAGGTGCTCGCGGAGCAGATCGAGGACGAGGTGGAGTCGCGGGCCGGGCGGGTCGACGGGCTCGGACTGCTGCCGGTGCGGATCCGGTTCGACCGTGAGAAGACCCTCGCCCGGCCGGTCGGTACGGCGCTCGGGGAGCCGGTGGAGGGGTACGAGATCCACCACGGGGTCGCCGATGTGCGGGGCGGCGAGCCGTTCCTGGACGGGTGCCGGGTCGGCGCGGTGTGGGGGACGCACTGGCACGGGTCGCTGGAGAGCGATGCGTTCCGGCGGCGGTTCCTGGGGGAGGTCGCGCGGACGGCGGGACGGCGGTTCGTGGCCGCACCCGACACGAGTTTCGGGGCGTTGCGGGAGGAGCAGCTGGATCGGCTGGGGGATCTGATCGAGGAGCACGCCGATACGGGGGCGTTGATGCGGTTGATCGAGGCGGGGGTACCGGAGGGGCTGCCCTTTGTGGGCCCTGGGGCGCCGGAGGTGCCGGCGGCCCGTGGGGCCGGGGTGGCTGGGGGGTTGGCGTGAGGGGGACGCCTGCGGCGGGCGCTGTTCCCCCGCCCGCACCTTCCCGTGACCGGGTCTGCGTCCCGGGCCCCGGACCTCAGGTGCCGGACGGGCTGAGCCGTCGCCCACAAGCGCTGGGCAGCGGGCCGGGCGGGCTGAGTGGCGGGCCGGAACGGGTCACCGGTTCTTGGATGGATGACGTCGTCAAGGAGGCTTTGTGAGTACCCCGTATCCCTTTACTGCCATCGTCGGGCAGGACGATCTGCGGCTCGGACTGTTGCTGAACGCCGTCTCGCCCGCTGTCGGTGGTGTGCTCGTGCGTGGGGAGAAGGGGACCGCCAAGTCCACCGCCGTGCGGGCGCTCGCCGCGCTCATGCCCGAGGTCGATGTCGTCTCCGGATGCCGGTTCTCGTGTGACCCGGTGTCGCCCGATCCGGCGTGTCCCGATGGGCCCCACGAGGCCGGCGGCGGCGTGTCGCGGGCGGCGCGGACCGTGGAGCTGCCGGTGGGCGCCTCCGAGGACCGGCTCGTCGGGGCGCTCGACATCGAGCGGGCGCTCACCGACGGGGTCAAGGCGTTCGAGCCGGGGCTCCTCGCCGACGCGCATCGCGGAATCCTGTACGTCGACGAGGTCAACCTGCTCCATGACCACCTGGTGGATCTGCTGCTGGACGCGGCTGCCATGGGTGCCTCGTACGTGGAACGCGAAGGCGTCTCCGTACGGCATGCCGCGCGGTTCCTGCTCGTCGGAACGATGAACCCCGAAGAGGGCGAGCTGCGGCCGCAGTTGCTCGACCGGTTCGGGCTGACCGTCGAGGTCGCCGCGTCACGCGACACCGATCAGCGGGTCGAGGTCGTACGGCGGCGGCTCGCGTACGACGACGATCCGGCTGGGTTCGCCGCCCGATGGGCCGAGGAGGAAGGGGAGTTGCGGGAGCGGATCGCCGCCGCGCGGGCGCTCCTTCCCCACGTGGTGCTCGGGGACCGCGCGTTGCGGCAGATCGCCGCCACCTGTTCGGCCTTCGAGGTCGACGGGATGCGCGCCGACATCGTGATGGCCCGCACCGCGACCGCGCTGGCCGCGTGGGCGGGACGTACCGACGTGCTCGCCGAGGACGTCCGGCAGGCCGCCCTGCTGGCGCTCCCCCACCGGCGCCGCCGCAATCCGTTCGACGCGCCCGGTCTCGACGAGGACAAGCTCGACGACACGCTGGAGCAGCACAGCGGTGAAGGCGACGGGGGCGGGGACGACCCCGGTCCGGACGGGCCGGGTGGAGGTGGGCAGCCCCCGCGGGGGGACGGGCCCGACACGCCGCCGCAGTCCGAGGCGGGGAGCGGCGACACGCCCGAACTGCCCTCGCAGGGCCGGCCGGCCGGCGGCGGCGAGCAGCAGCCCGTACGTGCTGCCGAACCGTTCCGCACGAAGATGCTGAGCGTGCCGGGGCTCGGCGAGGGCGCGGCGGGGCGGCGGTCCCGGGCGCGTACCGAACACGGGCGTACGACCGGGGCGCGGCGCCCCGAGGGGGCCCTGACCAGACTGCATCTCGCCGCGACCGTGCAGGCTGCCGCCCCGCACCAGCGTGCGCGCGGACGGTCGGGCCGGGGGTTGGTGGTGCGGCGGGATGATCTGCGGCAGGCGACCAGGGAGGGACGCGAGGGGAACCTCGTTCTTTTCGTCGTGGACGCGTCCGGGTCGATGGCCGCCCGGCAGCGGATGGGCGCCGTGAAGGGTGCGGTGCTGTCGCTGCTGCTGGACGCGTACCAGCGGCGGGACAAGGTCGGTCTGATCACCTTCCGCGGCAGGGGCGCCGACGTGGCACTACCGCCCACCTCGTCCGTGGACGCGGCTGCCGCGCGGCTGGAGACGCTGCCGACCGGTGGGCGCACCCCCCTCGCGGCCGGACTGCTGAAGGCCCATGACGTCCTGCGGGTGGAGCGGCTGCGCGATCCGTCGCGGCGGCCGCTGCTGGTCGTGGTGACGGACGGACGGGCGACCGGAGGCCCGGAGCCGGTGGCCCTGGCGGCGCGGGCCGCGCGGCTGCACGAGGCCGAGGGCACGGCGTCCGTCGTCGTGGACTGCGAGTCGGGGGTCGTGCGGCTCGGGCTGGCCGGCTCCCTGGCCCGCGATCTCGGGGGCACCGCCGTCACGCTCGACGAGCTGCGGGCCGACTCGATCGCCGGGCTCGTCAGGGATGTTCAGGGAACCAACGGATCCAACAGGAGGGCCGCCTAATGCCGCAGGGACAGCCGACCACCGTGCCGGACGACGGGCTGACGACGCGTCAGCGCCGCAACCGTCCGCTGCTCTTCGTCCATACCGGTATCGGCAAGGGCAAGTCGACGGCCGCGTTCGGGCTCGCGCTGCGCGCCTGGAACCAGGGCTGGCCGATCGGGGTGTTCCAGTTCGTCAAGTCGGCGAAGTGGAAGGTCGGGGAGGAGAACGCGCTGAAGGTCCTCGGCGCGAGCGGTGAGGGCGGCACGGTCGCCTGGCACAAGATGGGCGAGGGCTGGTCGTGGGTCCAGCGCGGCCTGCACGGTGACAACACGGACAACGAGGAGAAGGCCCGCGAGGGCTGGGAGCAGGTCAAGCGCGACCTGGCCGCCGAGACGTACAAGCTGTACGTCCTCGACGAGTTCGCGTACCCGATGCACTGGGGCTGGATCGACACCGACGAGGTGGTCGAGGTGATGCGCAACCGTCCGGGGACGCAGCATGTGGTGATCACCGGGCGCAACGCCCCGGAGAAGCTCGTCGAGGCCGCCGACCTGGTGACCGACATGTCCAAGGTGAAGCACCCGATGGACGTCGGCCAGAAGGGCCAGAGGGGCATCGAGTGGTGACCATTCCGCGACTGGTGATTGCCGCGCCGGCCTCCGGCAGTGGCAAGACCACCGTGGCGACGGGACTGATGGCGGCCTTCGCGGAGCGCGGCCTCGCCATGTCGCCGCACAAGGTCGGGCCCGACTACATCGACCCCGGCTATCACTCGCTGGCCACCGGGCGGGCGGGGCGCAACCTCGACGCGTACATGTGCGGGCCGGAGCTGGTCGCTCCGTTGTTCGCGCACGGGGCGCGTGGGTGCGACCTGGCGATCGTCGAGGGGGTGATGGGGCTGTACGACGGGGCCTCCGGAAAGGGCGAGCTGGCGTCGACCGCCCATGTCGCGAAGCTGCTGCAGGCTCCGGTGGTGCTGGTCGTGGATGCGTCCTCGCAGTCGCGGTCGGTGGCGGCGCTGGTGCATGGCTTCGCCTCGTGGGATCCGCAGGTACGGATCAGCGGGGTGATCCTCAACAAGGTCGGCTCGGACCGGCACGAGATGCTGCTTCGGGAGGCGCTGGACGAGTCCGGTGTGCCGGTGATGGGGGTGCTGCGGCGGGCCGAGCAGGTGGCCACGCCCTCGCGCCATCTGGGGCTGGTGCCGGTGGCCGAGCGGCGGGGTGACGCGGTGGCCGCCGTCGCGGCGATGGCGGCGCAGGTACGGAGCGGGTGTGACCTGGATGCGCTGATGGCGTTGGCGCGGTCGGCACCGCGGACGCCTGCCGCGTCGGGGGCGTGGGATCCGGTGGAGGCCGTGCGGCAGGCGGGCGGAGGCAGGGACGCCGAAGGCGAGGGCGGCCCGCGTCGTGGCCGGCCCGTCGTCGCCGTGGCCGGAGGGCCCGCCTTCACGTTCTCCTACGCCGAGCACAGCGAGCTGCTCGCCGCCGCCGGGGCCGACGTTGTGACGTTCGATCCGTTGCGGGACGAAGTGCTGCCCGAGGGCACCCGCGGGCTCGTCATCGGTGGGGGGTTCCCGGAGGTGTACGCCCCCGAACTGTCCGCCAACGAACCGCTCCGCAAGGCCGTTGCCGATCTCGCCGCCGCCGGTGCTCCCCTTGCCGCCGAGTGTGCCGGGCTGCTCTACCTCTCGCGTTCGCTCGACGGACTGCCGATGTGCGGGGTGCTCGACGCCGACGGCCGGATGTCGAAGCGGCTGACACTCGGCTACCGGGAGGCCGTGGCACTCACCGACAGTCCGCTGGCCGCGGTCGGCACACGGCTGCGTGGGCACGAGTTCCACCGCACGGTGCTGGAGCCGGGCGCCGGCGCCTCCCCCGCCTGGGGGATGCATCTGCCGGAGCGGCGCGTGGAGGGCTTCGTGCAGCAGGGTGTCCATGCCAGCTATCTGCATACGCACTGGGCCTCGGCGCCGGGCGTCGCGCGGCGGTTCGTCGGCAGGTCCGCGGTGTGACCGCGTCGGTCCGCGATGCCCACCACCAGCCGGGTGGGCGTGGTGTGCCGAGCGTCCCTCTCCCGCGCCGTGTGCCGCCTGGCGTACGGCGAGGAGGCGGGGTCCGCGCATGTCGGGCCTGCTCCTTGTCCCGCTCTCGCTCTCGCTCCCGGAAGGATCTCGCCCCATGGTTCTGCTCGTCGTCGGGGTCGGCGCGGGCCGTGGTGCGCCGGCCGGTGAGGTGCTGGAGCTCGTCTCGTCCGTACTGCACGAGGCGGGTCTTTCGCCCCGCGGCGTCGTGGAGTTGGCGACCCTCGAAACGAAGACCGAGGAGCCGGGGATCGTAGGAGCGGCGGCGTGGCTGGGTGTTCCCGTGCGCGGGTACAGCGCGGAGGAGCTCTCCGCGGTCGCGGTACCGAACCCGTCGGGCGCCGTGCTCGCCGCGGTCGGTTCCGCGTCGGTCGCGGAGGCGGCGGCTCTCGTCCGCGCCGACGAACTCCTCGTACCGAAGCGGAAGTCGAACCCCGCGGGGCGGGTGGGGAAGGTGACCTGTGCGGTGGCCCGGCGGGCTTCGCAGGCGCATCCGGATCCGACCGTTGCGCCGAGTGCAGTGCCGGGCACATAGTCGTCCTGCCGTCGCTCCATCCCCATCGTCATGAACTCGCCCCCCACACCCTCTGGAAGTCAATGCACACTCCCACTGAGAGACCCGATGTCAACCGCGCGGACGGACAGCACGATCTGCGGCACCACGGTGACGCGGAGGTCCGCGGCCTGGATCTGACCGATCTCGCTGTCAACGTACGTACCGATACGCCCCCGGCCTGGCTGAAGGAGCGAATATCCGCGTCCCTCTCCACGCTCGCCGCCTATCCGGACGGGGGCCGTGCACGGGCCGCGGTCGCGGAACGGCACGGGCTGCCGGTGGATCGGGTCCTGCTGACAGCGGGTGCGGCGGAGGCGTTCGTGCTGATCGCGCGGGCGCTGCCGGCCCGGCGGCCGGTCGTCGTCCATCCCCAGTTCACCGAGCCCGAGGCGGCGTTGCGCGCGGCCGGGCACTCGGTGGGGCGGGTGCTGCTGCGCGCGGAAGACGGTTTCCGACTTGATCCGGCGGCCGTGCCCGAGGAGGCGGATCTGGTGGTGGTCGGCAATCCGACCAACCCGACGTCGGTCCTGCATCCGGCGGCCGCACTGGAGAAACTCGCGCGCCCCGGGCGGACGTTGGTGGTCGACGAGGCGTTCATGGACGCGGTGCCGGGCGAGCGCGAGGCGCTGGCCGGACGTCAGGACGTCCCGGGCCTCGTCGTGCTGCGCAGCCTCACCAAGACATGGGGGCTGGCGGGGCTGCGGATCGGTTACGTGCTGGCTTCCCCGGAGACCATCGGCGCGCTCCAGGAGGCGCAGCCGCTGTGGCCGGTGTCGTCTCCCGCGCTGGCGGCGGCCGAGGCGTGCATGGAGCCGCGGGCGCTGGTGGAGGCGGCCGCCGCGGCGGACCGTATCGCGGTGGACCGGGCCCATCTGATCGCCGGGCTCATGGAGTTCGCCGAAGTGCGGGTGGCGGAGCCTGCCGCAGGGCCGTTCGTCCTGGTGCGGCTGGAGCGGGCGGCGGAGGTGCGAGAGCGGCTGCGGGCACTGGGCTTCGCGGCGCGGCGCGGCGATACGTTCCCGGGGCTCGGTCCGCAGTGGCTGCGGCTGGCCGTGCGCGACCGCGTGACGACCAACCGTTTCCTGCAGGCGCTCGATCAGGCGCTCCAGGTGCTCGCCTCCCCCAGGAACCGCTGACGGGGAGCGGCGCTCACCCCTGTGTGAACGCCGCTCCCCATCCCCCCTGATTTCCCCCTGTCCCGCCCCTCGGGCCGGGTCGGTGTCAGTCCTGGGCGCGCCTGCGTGCCACGACCGTCGCGCCCGCACCCAGCGCCAGCAGGAACGCGGCTCCGCCCGCGAGGTACGGCGTCGCGGAGCTGCCACCGGTCTCCGCGAGGTTCGTGTCGACCGCTGCCGGGGCGTGGCCGGTCCCGGTCTGCGGCTTCACCTCGCCGCCGGTGCTGCCACCGCTGGTGCTGCCACCGCCGTTGCCTCCGCCGGAGTTGCCCCCGGCGGGCACGGTGGGCTCGGCGCTGGGAGCGGCCGCCTTCGGGGTCTCACAGGTCGCCTCGGCGAGCGTGACCTCGCCCTCGACGTCGGCGACATTGAGCTTGAGCGGGTTGACCGACACCTTCAGCTGCAGCGCGGTCGCCGCGGCGGTACGTGACGTGGTCTGCGTCTTCGACAGGTCGAGGGCGACCTCGCCGACACCGGGCACCGCCACCCGTGTCGTGCCGCCCGCCGTCAGCGTGACCTTCCGGCCGAGGACCGTGACATGGCCCAGCACATTCGATTCGGCAACGGGCTTGTGACCCACTGCGCAGACCGCCTTGGAGGTGACCTTCTCGACCTCGATGAGCGAGAGCAGCGGCAGTCCGGGCACATGGACGCGGGCCTTCGCCAGGTTGCTGTAGCCCTCGGCCCTGTGCTTGTCGACGGTCGCGTCCGCCGTGGCCACGTCGGCACGCAGCACGTCGACCGGGCGGCCTTGCGACACGCCGTCGAGCCGCACGCTGAGTGCGGTCTCCTCGGCACTCGCCGGTGCGTGCACCTCGTTGAGCGTGGCCTTCAGCGGCACGTCGACCGTCTTGTTCAGGAGTGAGACGTCGAGTGCGGTGCGGAGCACGACCGCGCTCGCCTTCCCGCCGCCGGTGGTCGTGGTGGACCCGGTGGCGTGCGCCGGGGCGGCAACCAGCAGGGCGACGGGCGCGGCGGCAACCGCCAGTGCGGCGAGGCGGAAGGTGTTGCTGTTCAAAATGGTGGAACCCCCACAAGAGACATGGAGCCACCGGCGCCGTCCATGGGGGACATCGCGGGCACCGGTGACCTCGACTCCGTGAATCTTTTCGTACAGAGGGTGAACTGGCAGTTGCCTGAGGCGAGTTCACCCCAAAGGGGGGTTTCCGTGTCTGCATTCGAATATCCCGGCACGTGCGCCCCTCGGTGTCACCCGATCCGCTGAGCGTGTGCGAGGTGCCGGCCGACTGCGCCGAGGTGCGCGCTGAGGTGCTTCAACGAGCGCGAGCTCCGTCCGGTCACTGGCTGTCAACGCGGCGCCGGGGCGGCATCAGCCGATCACACGGCCGTTCAGCACCACATGGCGCGGCGCCGCCAGCACCCGTACATCCGCCCGCGGATCCGCGTCGTACACCACCAGATCCGCCGGGGCACCCTCCTCAAGACCCGGCCGCCCGAGCCAGGCGCGCGCCCCCCAGGCCGTCGCCGAGAGCGCCTCGCGGGGCGGGATGCCCGCCGTGACCAGTTCGGCGACCTCCGCCGCCACCAGGCCATGGGCCAGCGAGCCGCCCGCGTCGGTGCCGACGAAGACCGGCACGCCCGCGTCGTACGCCGCGCGCACGGTGTCGTAGCGACGCTCGTACAGCCGCCGCATATGCGCCGACCAGCGCGGGAACTTGGCCTCGCCGCCGGCCGCGAGGTCCGGGAACGTGGCGATGTTGACCAGCGTCGGGACGATCGCGACGCCGCGCTCGGCGAAGAGCGGGATGGTGTCCTCGGTCAGCCCCGTCGCATGCTCGATGCAGTCGATCCCGGCCTCGACGAGATCGACGAGAGCGGCCTCGGCGAAGCAGTGCGCAGTGACCCGGGCGCCGAGCCGGTGCGCCTCGGCAATGGCCGCCTCGACCTCGCCGCGCGGCCAGCAGGCGGCCAGGTCACCGGCGTCCCGGTCGATCCAGTCGCCGACCAGCTTGACCCAGCCGTCGCCGCGCCGCGCCTCCTGCGCGACGTATGCGACGAGGTCGCCGGGCTCGATCTCATGGGCGTAGTTCCGGGTGTACCTGCGGGTCCTGGCGATATGACGTCCGGCCCGAACGATCTTGGGAAGGTCCTCGCGGTCGTCGATCCACCGGGTGTCGGAGGGCGATCCGGCGTCCCTGATGAGCAGCGTGCCGGCCTCCCGGTCGGTGAGCGCCTGCTTCTCGCTCGTGGCAGCGTCGACCGGGCCGTGGTGATCGAGCCCCACATGGCAGTGGGCGTCCACGAGGCCCGGCAGCACCCAGCCGGTGACGGTCTCCGCCGCGTCCGCGCCGGGCGGCCGCTCGTACGAGATCCGCCCGTCGACGGCCCACAGCTCGTCCCGTACGTCGTCGGGACCGACGAGTACCCGCCCCTTCACATGCAGCACCGGCTTCACCGTGTGATCTCTCATGGCAGCACTGTACGAGGCGGCCGATGGCGGCCTCGGTACTCTCGACGGAAGCGCTGTTCGTACGCCGAACCGCAGGCCGACCCGATCCGAAGAGAGCACCACCGTGACCCACCCCTTCCTCGACCTCGCCCCGCTCACCGCCGCACACTTCGCCGCCATCGAGCGGCGGGTGGCCGGCCTCCTCGCCACCGAGCAGGACGTCGTCATCATGCAGGGCGAGGCACTGCTTCCCCTCGAAGGCTGCATCCGGGGCGGTGCCCGGCCCGGTTCGACCGCGCTGAACGTGGTCACGGGGCCGTACGGGCAGACCTTCGGGAACTGGCTGCGCGACTGTGGTGCCAATGTCATCGATCTGGCGGTGCCGTTCCACACGGCGGTCACCGCCGACCAGATCGCGCAGGCGCTCGCCGCGCACCCGGAGATCGACTTCGTCTCGCTGGTCCACGCGGAGGCGGCGACCGGCAACACCAACCCGGTCGCGGAGATCGGTGAGGTCGTCCGGGCGCACGGGGCACTGTTCATGCTGGACGCCGTCGCCTCGGTGGGCGCCGAGCCGCTGCTGCCGGACCTGTGGGGCGTCGACTTGTGCGTGATCGGCGCGCAGAAGGCGATGGGCGGCCCGGCCGGGGTGTCGGTGGTGTCGGTGAGCGAGCGCGCCTGGGAGCGGATCGCCGCCAACCCCGAGGCCCCCCGTCACTCGTACCTCTCACTCCTGGACTGGAAGGAGCGCTGGATCGACGGCGGCCGCAAAGCGCTCCTGCACGCCCCCGCGCAGTTGGAGATGCTGGCCCTGGAGGCGTGCGTGGAGCGGATCGAGACGGAGGGGCTGGAGGCGCTGATGGCACGGCACGCGGCGGCCGCCGCGGCGACGCGGGCCGGCGCGGTGGCGCTCAGCGGTGGCCTGGCGCCGTACGTGCACGAGGCGCGGGACGCGGCGCCGGTCGCCACGACGCTCCGCGCCCCGGCGGGGATCGACGCCGCCGGGCTGGTCGCCAAGGCACTCGCGGCCGACCCGTCGCTGCCGCTGATCGCGGGCGGCGGGGCGCTGTCCAAGGAGATGATCCGGGTCAATCACTACGGTGTGGACGCGACGCGGGGCGCGGTGCAGTCGTCGCTCGCGGCTCTGGGGGCGGCGCTGGCCGACGCGGGCCGGCCGGTCGACTTCGAAGCTGCCCGCAGGGCCGTCTCGGAGGCCTGGCCGAACGAATAGATTCCGGAGGGGTTCGCCATTCGGGATCCGGCGGCGGGCCGCCACGAATTCATCAACGCGGGGAGCTGTTCCATTCAGGGAAGCTCCCCGCATTCTTTTGCCCGCTTTCCCGGACCCTAAACTCTCAAGTTTCAGCAGCGCCGATCCGCACAATTCGGCCACACCTCCGCAGAGTTACGACGTTGTGACCGACTCCACATCCGGGGAAGATTTGCCGGATAAGTGACGGATATATCAGCAGAAACTTTCACCGTTTCACGCCCAGGCGCGCGCCCGCGTGATAACACAAAGGACTGTTCCACCCAACCCTTCGCGTCGAGGAAATTTCAGAATTTGCTGGGTAAATTCAATTCGCATGACCGCCGCACCAGCAGATTTTGCACGTGCCCGAAGCGAATTCCTCACCATCGACACCCCGCGAGTGGAGGACGGAGCCGCGATCTGGCGTATCGCCCGCGACTCCGAGGTCCTGGACCTCAACTCCTCGTACAGCTACCTGCTGTGGTGCCGTGACTTCGCGGCGACCTCCGTGGTCGCCCGCGACGAGACCGGCGAACCGGTCGCCTTCGTGACGGGATACATCCGGCCCGACCACCCCGAGACGCTCGTTGTCTGGCAGGTGGCCGTCGAACCCGGCCACCGCGGAACCGGGCTGGCCGCCAAACTGCTGGACTCGCTGACCGCGCGGGTCGCCGCAGTGCAGGGCCTGGCCTCCGTCGAGACCACCGTCACCCCGGACAACACCGCGTCCGACCGGCTGTTCACCTCCTACGCACTCCGCCATGACGTGGGCCTGGAGCGCGAAGTGCTGTTCGACGGCGGGCTGTTCCCCGAGGGATCGCACCTGCCGGAAGTGCTCTACCGCATCGGTCCGTTCCACGCCTGAGCGCGGCGAAGACCGCACCGCCGCCCTCCCACCCCTCGAGCAGGAGATCCCTTGTGACCATCACCCCGCCCTCCCGCCCGTCTCCCGCCGCCACCCTCGGCCGAGCGGCCTACGGCCGCGCCGCTGACACTCCCAGTGTCTTCGAGACCCTGGAGTCGGAGGTACGGAGCTACTGCCGCGGCTGGCCCGCCGTGTTCGACCGTGCGCAGGGCTCCCGGCTGACCGATGAGGACGGCCACACGTACCTCGACTTCTTCGCCGGTGCTGGATCCCTCAACTACGGCCACAACAACCCGGTACTGAAGCGCGCGTTGATCGACTACATCGAGCGCGACGGCATCACCCACGGCCTCGACATGGCGACCACCGCGAAACGCTCCTTCCTGGAGACCTTCCGACACGTGGTGCTGCGCCCGCGCGACCTTCCGTACAAGGTGATGTTCCCCGGCCCGACCGGCACCAACGCGGTCGAGGCCGCGCTGAAGCTGGCCCGCAAGGTGAAGGGACGCGAGTCGGTCGTCTCTTTCACCAACGCCTTCCACGGCATGACGCTCGGCTCCCTCGCCGTCACCGGCAACGCCTTCAAGCGGGCTGGGGCCGGTATCCCGCTGGTGCACGGCACGCCGATGCCGTTCGACAACTATCTCGACGGCCGGGTCCCGGACTTCCTCTGGTTCGAGCGGCTCCTCGAGGACCAGGGCTCGGGTCTCAACCAGCCCGCCGCCGTGATCGTCGAGACGGTGCAGGGCGAGGGCGGCATCAATGTGGCGCGACCCGAGTGGCTACGGGCGCTGGCCGATCTGTGCCACCGCCACGACATGCTGCTGATCGTCGACGACATCCAGATGGGCTGCGGCCGTACGGGCGCGTTCTTCTCGTTCGAGGAGTCCGGCATCACCCCGGACATCGTCACCTTGTCGAAGTCCATCAGCGGTTACGGACTGCCCATGTCGCTCTGCCTGTTCCGCCCCGAGCTGGACGTCTGGGAACCGGGCGAGCACAACGGCACCTTCCGCGGCAACAATCCCGCCTTCGTCACCGCCGCCGCCGCTCTCGACGCCTACTGGGCGGACGGCCAGATAGAGAAGCAGACCCTGGCCCGCGGCGAACAGATCGAGCAGGCACTGGCGGCAATCTGCGACGAAGAAGCCCGGCTCGGCGCCCGGTTCCGCGGCCGCGGCCTGGTCTGGGGACTGGAGTTCGCCGACGCGTCGCGCGCCGACGCGGTCTGCGCCCGCGCCTTCGAACTGGGGCTGCTGGTGGAGACCTCCGGACCGCAGAGCGAGGTCGTGAAGCTGCTGCCGGCTCTGACCATCACCCCCGAGGAGCTGGACGAGGGACTGCGCACGCTGGCCCGCTGCGTCCGCGAGACCGACTGACACCCCGGCGCAGAGACACAGAAGAGAAAAGAAGAGAAAGGCACCGACTCACCGTGATCGTCCGATCGTTGAGTGACATCGAGAACACCGACCGGCATGTGAAGGCAGCCTCCGGCACCTGGGAGAGCAAGCGCATCGTGCTCGCCAAGGAGAAGGTGGGCTTCTCGCTCCACGAAACCGTGCTGTACGCGGGCACGGAGACGTCGATGTGGTATGCGAACCACATCGAGGCTGTGTTGTGCACCGAGGGCGAGGCCGAGCTCACCAACGACGAGACCGGCGAGAAGCACTGGATCTCCCCCGGCACGATGTACCTGCTGAACGGGCACGAGCACCACACGCTGCGCCCGAAGACCGACTTCCGCTGCGTCTGCGTCTTCAACCCTCCCGTCACCGGACGGGAGGACCACGACGAGAACGGCGTCTATCCCCTGCTGACCGAGGAGGGCTGAACGATGACCACCGATGTACGTGCCGATCTGTATCCCACCCGGAGCTCGGCCGAGCTGATCACTCCCCGCCAGGACCCGGTCATCTGGTCGGCTCCCGGCGCCCCGGGCCCGGTCGCCGTGAAGGACCTGCAGGGCTTCGAGCGTGATGGCTTCCTCACCGTCGACCAGCTGATCACGCCCGACGAGGTCGCCGCCTACCGGGCCGAGCTCGACCGGCTGATCGGCGATCCCGCGGTCCGGGCCGACGAACGCTCGGTCATCGAGCCCACGTCGCAGGACGTCCGCTCGGTCTTCGATGTCCACCGGATCAGCAAGGTCTTCGCCCGGCTGGTCAGCGACGAGCGGGTGGTGGGCCGGGCCCGCCAGATCCTCGGTTCGGACGTGTACGTCCACCAGTCGCGGATCAACGTCAAGCCGGGCTTCGGCGCTTCGGGGTTCTACTGGCACTCGGACTTCGAGACCTGGCACGCCGAGGACGGTCTGCCGCGCATGCGGGCGGTGTCCGTGTCGATCGCGCTGACCGAGAACCACGACACCAACGGCGGGCTGATGATCATGCCCGGTTCGCACAAGTCGTTCCTCGGATGCGCGGGGAGGACACCGAAGGACAACTACAAGAAGTCGCTGAGGATGCAGGAGGCCGGCACCCCGTCCGACGAGGCGCTGACCAGGATGGCCGACCGGTACGGCATCCGGCTCTTCACGGGCCCGGCCGGTTCGGCGACCTGGTTCGACTGCAACTGCATGCACGGCTCGGGGGACAACATCACCCCGTACCCGCGCAGCAATGTCTTCATCGTCTTCAACAGTGTCGAGAACGCGGCCGAGGAACCGTTCGCGGCGCCGGCCAGGCGCCCGGAGTTCATCGGGTCACGGGACTTCTCGCCGGTGGGATGAGGCGGTGGCACGGTGGGCGGGGACGGCTCGGGCGGTCCCCGCCCACCGGCACAATCGGGTGGACCCGGCGGTCCGGCAGCAGCGAGAGTGAGGCCATGACTTCACTCGTACGACACGTCACCATCGACTGCGCCGACGCCTACAAGCTCGGCAGTTTCTGGGCCGAGGTGCTCGGTGCGCAGCTGTCCGACGACGACCGGCCCGGTGATCCCGAGGCACTCGTCGAGACCCCCGGCGCCGCACTGCTGTTCATTTCGGTGCCCGAGCCCAAGGCCGGCAAGAACCGCGTCCACCTGGACATCCAGCCGCAGGACCGTACCCGTGACGAGGAGGTCGAGCGGCTGCTCGCCCTCGGCGCCACTCTCGTCGGCGACCACCGCAAGCCGAACGGCCGGGGCTGGGCGACGCTCGCCGACCCCGAGGGCAATGAGTTCTGTGTGGAGTGCAGCGCCGCGGAAAAGGCCACGCTGACCGCGACCCGGCTGCCGGTCACCGCGGACGACGTGACCACCGCGGTCCATCTCTCGCTCGCCGCGCTCCGTGAGGTTCCGGAGGACCACTGGCGGGCGCCCGCCGGAACGCTGGAATGGGACTCCTGGGAGACCGTGGAGCATCTGAACGACGATCTCTTCGCGTACGCAGCGCAGTTGGGCCCGAAGAAGCCGCCGCTGGACCGCGAGGTGCCGTACCGCTGGGGAGCCGACCGCAAGGGCGGTCCGGCCAACGCGATCTTCGCCAACCCCGATGCCGGGGCAGTCGGCCTGCTGCAGACCCTGGAGGCGAGCGGGGCGCTGCTGACGGCGATGGTACGGACCACCCTGGCGGATGTCCGCTCGTACCACGCGTACGGGATCTCGGACCCGGAGGGCTTCGCCGCGATGGGAATCGTGGAGACCCTGGTGCATACGCACGATGTCGTTCGGGGCCTGGACATCTCCTGGGCGCCGCCCGCCGATCTGTGCGACCGCGTACTGGCCCGGCTGTTCCCGGACGCCCCGGACGACGCCGACCGGTGGACCGTACTGCTCTGGTCCACTGGTCGCGCCGAGCTGCCCGGGCGTGAGCGCGTCAGTTCGTGGAAGTGGCGGAGCGCGCCGCTGGACGCGCCCGCTTCCTAACGGCCTGAACCGGCTCGGCCGGAGCCGACCACGATCCGGCAGCCGTGGGACCGGATCGGCGCTGCGGGCCGGGACAGTCAGCCCGCCAGCACCTCCAGCGCGCGGTCCACATCGGCCTGCGTGTTGTAGAGGTGGAACGCCGCCCGCAGATTCCCGGCCCGGTCCGAGACCGTGATCCCGGCCCGCGCCAGCGCGGACTCCCGGCTGCCGAGCCCCGGCACGGCGACGATCGCGGTCCGGCCGGGCACCGGCTCGTGACCGATCCCGGCCAGTCCGGAACGGAACCGGGCGGCGAGCGCGGTGTTGTGGGCGTGCACGGCATCGATGCCGATCTCGGCCAGCAGCGCGAGGGAGTGCTCGGCGCCGTGGTACGCGAGGAAGGCGGGCGCCTCGTCGAAGCGGCGCGCGGTGCCGGCGAGCCGCTCGACCGGACCGTAGACGCTGCCCCAGCGGTCCTCGGCGGCCATCATGCCCGCGTAGAGAGGCGGCAGGGTCTCCTGCGCCTCCTCGGTGACCGTGAGGAACGACGTACCGCGCGGGCAGAGCAGGAACTTGAAGCCGCCGGTGACGGTGTAGTCGTACGCCCCGGCGTCCAGCGGCAGCCAGCCCGCGGACTGGGTGGCGTCGAGCAGCACCCGGGCTCCGTGCGCGGCGGCCGCCGCCCGGACCGCGTCGAGGTCGGCGAGGCGGCCGTCGGCAGACTGTACGGAGGAGAGGGCGACCAGCGAGGTCGTGGGCCGCACCGCCTCGGCCATGCCGTCCAGCGGGACGTACCGCATCCGCAGATCCCCGCGGGCTGCGAACGGGCCGACGACCGAGCTGAACTCCCCCTCGGGAACCAGCACTTCGGCGCCCGGCGCCAGCGAGGCCGCGATCAGACCGACATGCACGGCGACCGAGCTGCCGGTGGCGACCCGGTCGGCGCCGACGCCGACGAGCCCGGCGAACCGGGCCCGCGCCCGGTCGACGGCCTCGAAGCTTCCCCCGCCGGGAACGGCGCCCGCGGCGTTCTCGTCGACGAGGGCCTTCACCGCCTCGACGGTGCGGCGGGGCAGCAGCCCGCAGCTGGAGGTGTTGAGATACGTGGACTTGGGCGCAAACTCGGCGTCTACCGTCTGGGTGAGCGAGGAGATCTCCATGCGTCCACCCTGGATTCCCCTCAACTCATCGTCAATTGCGAAAAGTTAAGGGGAATCCCCAAGCAACGCTTATGTGTGCGGCTGGCCGCGGGGTGCGGGGTCAGCTCTGTCCGCCGGACTGCGGGACCTCGCACGCCCCGTCGGCGTCGCAGGCCGCCGCGTCCGAGCCGATCGCGGTCAGCGGACGGTCCTTCCACGCCTGCTCCAGCGCCTGCGCGAAGACCTCGGCGGGCTGGCCGCCGGAGATCCCGTACCGCCGGTCGAGCACGAAGAACGGCACGGCGTTGGCGCCCAGCTCGGACGCCTCCTGCTCATCGGCCCGCACCTCGGCCGCATACGCCTCCGGGTCGGCGAGCACCGCACGCGCCTCGTCGGCGTCGAGTCCGGCCTCGGCGGCCAGCTCGACCAGCACCTCGGCGTCGAAGACGGACCGCTCCTCGGCGAAGTTCGCCCGGTAGGCAATCGTCAGCAGCTCGTCCTGGCGGCCGCGGGCCTTGGCGAAGTGGAGCAGCCGGTGGATGTCGAAGGTGTTGCCGTGGTCACGTCCCTCGGTCAGATAGCCGAGCCCCTCGGACTGCGCGTTGGCCGCGACGTTCGCCTCCATGGCCTGCGCTTCCTCACGCGTACGCCCGTACTTCTGCGCCAGCATGTCGATCACCTGCGCGGTGTCGCCCTTGGCCCGGCCCGGGTCGAGCTCGAAGGACCGGTGCACGACCTCGACCTCGTCGCGATGGGCGAACCCCGCCAGGCCCTTCTCGAACCTGGCCTTGCCGATGTAGCACCAGGGGCAGGCGATGTCGCTCCAGATCTCGACGCGCATGACTCTTCTTCTCTCCAGGATGTCGGGGCGGACCGCGGGTTGCCCACGGGAGCACGGAGGCACCCTCCGCGCCCCTGGTGAACGTCCGCACGGACCCGGTCATTCCCGCGGTCGGGGGCCGACCACGAGGCGCAGCGCCAGATGGGTGCCGTGGCGCGGGTGCGCGGGGTCGGGGGTCCAGCCGTGCCGGACGTAGAAGGCCTGGGCACGGGTGTTGTGCACGAAGACCTCCAGGCGGGCGCGGTCCACTCCGGCCCGCTGCCAGGCGTCGACGCAGGCGGTGTGGAGTGCGGTGCCGATTCCCGTACGCCAGTGGGCCGGCGCGACATGGAGCTGCGTGAGCGTCATGTCGCCGTCGCGTACGGCGTAGGCGGCGATGCCGGCGAGGCTCCCGTCCCGTTCAGCGCAGAGCACGGTGGCGTCGGGGCGGTCTATCGCACGGGACCAACCGCCGCGGCTGCGCCCGATCTCCGCGGCGCCCGCGTACTCCTCCTCCGGAAGGTGCCCCCGGTAGTAGGTGGCGCGGGCCTCGGTGTGCAGCTGGACGATGGCGTCGAGATCGGCGGGTGTGGCGGTTCTGATCATGCGGGGAGGGACGCCACCGGGCGGCCCGTGGTTGCGCCGGTCCGGGGTGACCGGTTCCGTCCTCGCCGGACGGGCTGGGGGTGTGCTGTCCGGCAACGGGGGCGCCGCCGCACGGTCCGGTGGTGGGGTGGGTGGGGCCCCTCCGGGGCGTCTCCTCGGGACTGGCGCGGAAGCCGGCAACGCGGACGAACCCGGCACGTACGCCAGCCCCTGCGGGGACTCCCCTGCACGGCCCCACCCGCATCACCCGCGTCTGCGACCCGGTGGAACGCATTGCCGCACCCGCGGGACGGCCGGTCCGGGGCCGTGCAGGGGAGTCCCCGCAGGGCGACGAACAAAGACCCGGGCTCCCCCGCGTACCCGCCGAACGTTCGTCGCCCGAGGAGACACCCCGGAGGGGCCCCGGACCACCACCCACCCGACAAGGCGACGACACCACCAGGAACCAGACGCACACCCCCAGCCCGTCCGGCGCTTGAGGACAGAACCCCCCCCGGACCGCGGCAACACAGCGGCGACCCTTCACCCGGGCGCTCAGCCGAAAGCCGCCGTCACACGCGACGCCCGTCGACGCGGCGCGGCAGGCCCAGCGGGTTGTCCTCGCGCAGCTCCGGCGGCAGCAGGGCCTCCGGGGTCGTCTGGTAGCTGACCGGGCGCAGCCACCGCTCGATCGCGGTGGCGCCGACCGACGTGGAGGTGGAGGTGGTGGCCGGGTAAGGGCCGCCGTGGTGCTGGGCGGGGGCGACGGCGACTCCGGTCGGCCATCCGTTGACGAGCACCCGGCCGGCCAGGGGGGTGAGGGCCGCGAGGAGTCCGGGGGCGTCGGCGTCGGCGCCCTCCGTGGCGATCTGGAGGGTGGCGGTGAGGTTGCCCGGGAGCCGGGAGAGGACGGCGGTGATCTCGTCCTCGGAGGCGTAGCGGGCGACGACGGTGACCGGGCCGAAGCATTCCTCCAGGAGCGCGTCGTGCGGCCCTTCGGTGGTGAGCAGCTCTGCCGGAACGGTCAGGAAGCCGGCGGAGACGGTGTGGTCGCCGCCCGCGCCGGGGGTGACCGGGGCGTCCACGTCAGGGAGTTCGGCCCGTTCGCGTACGCCTGCGACGAAGGCGTCCCGCATCCGGTGGTCGAGCATGACCGCGGCCTCGCTGTCGCTGACCGCGTCGGTCAGCGCCTTCAGCAGCCGGTCGCCGGTCTCGCCGGCGGGTGCCAGGACGAAGCCGGGCTTGGTGCAGAACTGGCCCGCGCCCAGGGTCATCGAGCCCGCGAGCCCGGCACCGATCTGCTCGCCGCGCTCGGCAGCGGCCGCCTCGGTGACGACGACGGGGTTGAGGGAGCCGAGCTCGCCGTGGAACGGGATCGGGGCCGGCCGGGCGGCCGCGGCGTCGAACAGCGCCCGCCCTCCGCGGATGGAGCCGGTGAACCCGGCAGCGGCCACGAGCGGGTGCTTGATCAGCTCGACGCCCGCCTCGAATCCGTGCACCAGGGTCAGTACGTCCTCGGGCAGCCCGACCTTCGCGGCGGCCCGGCGCAGCACGGAGGCGCAGAGCTCCGAGGTGGCGGGGTGGTCCGGGTGTGCCTTGACGACGACCGGGCAGCCGGCCGCCAGGGCACTGGCGGTGTCGCCGCCGGGGACGGAGAAGGCGAGCGGGAAGTTGCTGGCCGCGTAGACGGCGACGACGCCGAGCGGGATCTTGTAGCGGCGCAGGTCCGGCCACGGCGGGGTTCGGGTGGCGTCCGCGTGGTCGATGTGGATGTCGAGGAAGGCGCCCTCGTCGACGACCTCGGCGAACGCGCGCAACTGGGCGGCGGTGCGGGCGAGTTCACCGGTGAGCCGGGCCGGGCCGAGCGCGGTCTCGGCGTCGGCGGCCTCGATGACGTGCTCCCCGGCCTCGGTGAGCAGATCCGCCACGGTACGCAGGAATGCGGCGCGTACGGTGCGGTCGGCGAGCGCATCGCGTACGGCATGTGCGCTCCGGACCGCACGGTCGACCTCCTCCGCCGTAGCCTCCACGGCAACCTGCTCACGCGGGTTACCGGTGCGGGGGTCGACGCTCCAGACTGGTGCTGCTGCCACCGTGTTTCCTTTCGGCCTCTGCCACACATCAGAAGTTGTTCGGTATTCTGAACACAGTTCCTGATCGTGAATATGCGGGGACTTTATTTCCCGGCGTTCGGTGTTGGCAAGAAGTGTGCTGGAAGGGGCGAGGGCGATGTCGGTTGCCGAATCAGGCGGGGCACAGGTCAAGTCCGCGGTACGGACGGTGGAGCTGCTCGAGTACTTCGCCGGGCGCCCCGGCATGCATTCGCTGGCGGCCGTGCAGGAGGCCGTCGGCTACCCCAAGTCGAGCCTCTACATGCTGCTGCGCACCCTGGTCGAGCTGGGCTGGGTGGAGACCGACGCGACAGGGACCCGGTACGGCATCGGCGTCCGGGCGCTGCTGGTCGGCACCTCGTACATCGACGGCGACGAGGTCGTCGCGGCCGCCCGCCCGACGCTCGACCGGCTCTCCGACGACACCACGGAGACCATCCACCTCGCCCGTCTCGACGGTACGAACGTGGTCTACCTCGCCACCCGCCAGTCCCAGCACCATCTGCGCCCCTTCGCCCGCGTCGGCCGCCGACTGCCCGCCCACTCCACCTCGCTCGGCAAGGCGCTGCTGGCCACCCACAGCGACGAGCAGGTCCGCACGATGCTGCCGGAGACACTGCCCGCACTGACCAAGCACACCCTCACCGATCGCGAGAAGCTGATCGAGGAACTGCACCTCATCCGCGAGCAGGGGTACGCCGTGGACCGCGAGGAGAACACCCTGGGGCTGCGCTGCTTCGGCGTCGCGATCCCGTACCGCACCCCGGCGCGCGACGCGATCAGCTGCTCGGTGCCGGTCGCCCGGCTCAGCCCGGCGCACGAGCAGATGGTCAAGGACGCGCTGTTCGACGCGCGGGACCGGCTGACGCTCGCCACCCGAAGGCTCTGACCCGTGGGCGCGCCCGAGGTCACGCTGCGTGAGGTGCGCGACAGCGATCTGCCGCTCTTCTTCGCGTACATGTCCGATCCGGAGTCGGTCCGGACAGCCGCGTTCACCAGTGAGGACCCTGACGACCGGCCCGCGTTCGAGGCCCACTGGGCGCGGATCCTGGACAGTCGCACCGTGGTGATGCGGACAGTGCTCACCGACGGCAAGGTGGTGGGCAACGCCGGGGTGTACGGGTCCGAGGGCGACCGGCAGGTCACCTACTGGATCGACCGGCCGCACTGGGGCCGGGGGTTCGCGACCGCCGCGCTCCGGGCGCTGCTGGACGCCGTACCGGAACGGCCGTTGCATGCCCGGGCGGCGGCCGACAACGCCGGTTCGGTGCGGGTGCTGCGGAAGTGCGGCTTCACCGTCACGGGCAAGGACCGGGGCTTCGCGCACGCCCGCGGCGAGCTGACCGACGAACTGCTCTTCACCCTGGGCTGACGGCCTCCCCCGCGATAGGGAATGGATCACAGGGCGTCGGGAGCCCACTCCCTATCGCGGGGGAGGCCGTGAGCGGCGGGGGAGGGCCGTCTCCGCCGCGCGGCGGAGACGGATCGTCACCGGGCAGGACGTGCGGGCGGACGGGGCGCGCGAACGTGGATGTCATGACACAGACACCGACGGTGCCCGCCACCCGGACCACACCGGCGCCGCCCGCGCCCACCGGCCGGGCCCGCACCGTGCTCCGCACCCTGGCGATCGCCTCCTGCCTGCCGTACATCTCGCTCAAGGCGGCCTGGATCGCGGGCAGTCACGTCGGCATCCCCGCCGGCAGCACGCTGCTCGACCACCGCACCGCGATGCTCGTCGCCAACGGTGCCTCGGTGCTGCTGGACTGCACGGTCGTCGTCCTCGCCCTGCTGCTCACCCAGGCATGGGGACGACGGGTCCCGGCCTGGCTGCTCACCGTGCCGATGTGGGTGGCGACCGGGCTGCTGCTTCCGATCATGACCGGCTTCCCGCTGCAGCTGCTGGTGAAGGCGCTCGGCGGGACGACCGCCGGGTCCGGCGGGGACGGGCACCCCTTCCTCGACGAGTGGGTCTTCGGCGTCGTCTACACCGGCTTCATCGTCCAGGGCCTGACCCTCGGCGCCCTGTTCGTCCTGTACGCCAGGGAACGCTGGGGTCATCTGTGGCAGGGCACGCTGAGCGACCTGCCACCGAGCCCGACCGGACCGGCGCTGCGGGTCGCCGCGGTCGTGGCCGCACTGCTCGCGCTCGTGCCCGGCACCGTCCATCTCCTCTGGGCGACCGGATCGACCGCCGGTCTGAACGAGACCCGGATCGCGGACCGTACGAGCGACTTCTACGCCCTCGAAGCGGTCTACACGGTGTTCACGGCCGTCACCGTCGCCGGTGTCCTGCTGCTCGCCCTCCGCCGCCGCGGTGCGCTCGCCCTCAAGGTGCCGCTCGCGCTGGCCTGTGGCGGCTCCGGGGTGCTGGGCTGCTGGGGCGGCTATCTGTGCATCGCCGCGCTGGGCCCGTTCGACAACATCGCCGACCGGCCCGCGCCCGGGATGCAACTCACCTACGCTGTGCAGATGCTGGTCGGGATCCTGGTCGCCACCCTGGGCGCCTACTTCTTCGCGGAACGCGCTGCGGCGACGAAACCGGCGGGGCCGTCCGCGTGACCCTGCTTCTCGGCCGGCAGGCCCGGCTGCGCTGGCTGCATCTGATCATCGGCGGCGCGCTGCTGATGCCGCACTTCCTGGTCGGCACCGTGGTCGTCGGCATGTACAACCGCGACGGCAGCGCCTTCACATCGCTGCCGCTGCAACTGACGGCGTTCGCGTACGCCCTGCCGATGGCCGCGGTCACCGGTCTCTTCCCACTCGCCCGGCCGCTGTCGGTGGCCGCGGTCCGCGCCCTGTGCGGTGTCCCCGCGGAGCGGCTCGCCGACGGTCCGGCCAGGACCCGGCAGGCGAGAGTACGGACCGCGGGCTGGTTCACACTGCATCTGGCGCTCGGCGCCGTCATCAGCGGAATGACGCTGGCGCTGACACCCTTCGCGGTGACCGTGATGGCGCTGCCGTTCTTCTCCTCCGTGCGGAACTCGGCGGTGCTCGATCTGCCCCGGGCACTGACCCGGCCGTGGGTGCTGGCCCTGGCGCCGTTCGCCGGTCTTGCGATGCTGGTCGCCCTGGCCGGCTGCGCGGCGGCGGCCGGGGCGCTGCTGGCCGGCCGCGCTCCGGTGCTGCTGGGCCCGACCCCCGACGACCGGCTGGCCGCCGCCGAACGCCGGGCGGCCGACCTGGCGGTCCGCAACCGGCTGGCCCGGGAGCTGCACGACTCGGTCGGCCACGCGCTCAGCGCCGTGACGCTCCAGGCGGGGGCGGCCCGCCGGGTGCTGGAGAGCGACCCGGAGTTCGTACGCGAGGCGTTGACCGCGATCGAGGAGACCACCCGGCGCACGGTCGGTGAACTCGACTCCGTGCTGGGCCTGTTGCGACAGGGGGACGAGGGGGAGGACGGGCCTACGGGACCGGCGCTCGACGCGTTGGACGGGCTGCTGGCCCGCTGCGGGGTCCCCGTGTCGTACGTCGCCCGGGTCGATCCGGGCGCGGTCCCCGCCGCCGTGTCCCGTGAGGCGTACCGGATCGTGCAGGAGGGGCTGAGCAACGCGCTGCGGCACGGCGGGCGGGCGGCACCCGTGGAGCTGCGGATCGCGGTGTGCGACAAGGAGCTGGCGATCACTCTGGACAACCCGCTGTCCGGGCGGGCACCGGTGGTGCGGCCCGGCGGCGGCCGCGGGCTGCGCGGTATCACCGAACGAGCCGTCCTGCTCGGCGGCCGCGCCGAGGCCGGACCGCACGACGACGACAGGTGGCGGCTGACCGCCCGGCTGCCCCTGAACATCCCCGCACAGGAGAAGCGATGAACACCGACATCCGCGTCGTGGTCGCCGACGACGAACGCATGGTCCGCACAGCCCTGCGCGCCATCCTCGACGCCGAACCCGGCCTGCGGGTCGTCGGCGAGGCGGCGACCGGCGCCGAGGCCGTCTCCGTCGTGCGGGAGCTGCGCCCCGATGTGGTGCTGATGGACGTACGGATGCCGGAGATCGACGGGATCCGCGCCACCGAGCAGATCCTCGCCTCGCTCGACGCGCCCCCGCGGATCGTCGTCGTCACCACCTTCGAGAACGACTCCTATGTGTACGACGCCCTGCGCGCCGGAGCCGCGGGCTTCCTGCTGAAGCGCGCGGCGGCCGAGGACCTGGTCCAGGCGGTGCGGCTGATCGCGCGCAGCGACTCCCTGCTGTTCCCGTCGGCGGTACGGGGACTGGCGGCCGAGTACGGCAGGCGGCAGGCGTCCGCCGCACCTCCCTGGGTGGCCCGGCTCACCGAACGAGAGGCGGACGTGCTGCGGCTGATGGCGGCGGGGCTGACCAACGCGGAGATCGCGGAGCGGCTGCGGGTGGGGCCTGCCACGGCGAAGACGCATGTGGCGGCAGTGCTGGCGAAGACCGGAGCCCGGGACCGCACTCAGGCGGTGATCACGGCGTACGAGTCGGGGTTCATCACGCCCGGCTGACCCGAGCCCCGTGGCGCGCAGTATGAAGAATGGGTGAGAAGCGGCACAGACGGGAACGCGCCGGACGCTGCCGCTCGTCCCCCCTGTGGGATGAATAGAACAATCAGGCACACCGCGGTCTTCTGCCTGCTGCTGGTCCTCGCCCTGCTGGTGCGGGCGACCTGGGTGCAGGCGTACCAGGCCAAGGCGCTCGCAGACAACGACCACAACCGGCGGAAAACCATCGCGCAGTACGCGCAGCCGCTCGGTGACATCATCGTGGCCGGATCACCGGTCACCGGATCGAAGAGGACCCAGGGCAGTGATCTCGCGTACAAGCGCACGTACACGCAGGGCGAACTCTATTCCGCTGTCACCGGGTACAGCTCGCAGGCGTACGGCGCCACCCAGCTCGAGGGGATCTACAGCCATGTGCTCGACGGCACGGACGACCGGCTGAAGAACCCCGTCGATGTGGTGACGGGCAAGCAGACCGCGCCCGGCAGTGTGCTGACGACGATCGACCCGGCCGTGCAGAAGGCGGCGTACGAGGCGCTCGGCAACGACAAGGGCGCGGCCGTCGCGCTCGACCCCGCGACCGGGAAGATCCTGGGAATGGTCTCCACCCCCTCGTACGACCCGTCGAAGATCAGCGGGACCAACGACGGCGACGCGTGGCAGAAGCTGCTCTCCGACCAGGACAAGCCACTGGTCAACCGTGCTCTGCGGCAGCCGCTGGCGCCCGGTTCGACATTCAAGCTGGTGGTGGCGTCGGCCGCGCTGGAGAACGGCCTCTACAGCTCCGTCGACGAGCGCACGGTCAGCCCCGACCCGTACACACTGCCCGGCACCACCACGGTCCTGAGGAACGAGAGCGCGTCCGCACCCTGCCAGAACGCCACGCTGCGCACGGCGCTCCAGTACTCCTGCAACAACGTCTTCGCGAAGGCCGCCGCCGATCTCGGCCAGGACAAGGTGCGGGCGATGGCCGAGAAGTTCGGCTTCAACACGCAGAAGCTGGATGTCCCGGTGCGCGCCTCGGAGAGCGTCTACCCGTCGGGGATGGACAAGGCCCAGACGGCGCTGACAGGCATCGGCCAGTTCGAGGTCACCGCGACCCCGCTGCAGATGGCCATGGTCTCCTCGGCCCTCGCCAACGGCGGTGAGCTGGCGGCCCCGCACATGGTGTCGAAGGTGACGGACTCCAAGGGCAACACCCTGCAGGACTTCGCGGACGGCGACACGAAGCGGGTCGTCTCCGCCTCGACCGCCGAGCAGATGCGCAGCGCGATGGTCACCGTCGTCGAGCAGGGGACCGGCACCAACGCCCGGATCGACGGGGCGGAGGTCGGTGGCAAGACCGGCACCGCGCAGAACGGTGTGGGCAACAGCAACACGCCGTACGCCTGGTTCACCTCGTACGCGAAGTCGAAGTCCACCGGCAAGGAGGTCGCAGTCGCCGTGGTCGTGGAGGACTCGGGCTCGGCCCGCTCGGAGGTCAGCGGCAACGGGCTGGCGGCGCCGATCGCGCAGAAGATGATGAAGGCGGCGCTCAAGGGATGAGAAAGCCGGGCACGAAGGGCCGGCTGCGGCTGTCAGAATCCGGATCATGGCCTCGGGGAGCGCGACGCTCCCCCACTTCACATCAAGCCGTGCGTCCGCTGCACGGGCAACAGCACGGGTGTCGAGCCGGCCGAGACGGGCAGCGGCCCCGGCGGCACGTACTGCCGCTGCACCGCCTCGGACACCACCTACGGCCGACCGGGGTCACCGATCGGCCGCGGTGGGTGGGCCGTCACTGGCCCGCCCACCGCTTCACGGTCGCCTCCGCGGCGGCCCGGTCCGCGGGATTCAGCTTGGAGATCAGGGCGCCATGGTTGCTGTTCGGTGCCTCGAAGAGCATCGAATCGTGCTTGCTCGGCTTGAACCGCTCGGCGCTCCACGGGTCGTTCTGTCCGTAGACGAACATCATCCGCTCGCCGCGAGTAGCGACCCAGCGGTCGACGTCCTTGATGGTGCGCCCGTCGTACCCGACCCGCATGCCGGCGGGCAGCACCGAGTTGGGCTGATAGATGCCGGGGTAGTGCCGGACGTCGGCCAGATGCTTGAACTTGAGGTCGGCCCAGCCCAGTTGGGCGGCGGCCTGCCGGTAGTACGGTCCGCTGCCCTCGGCGCCGTTGCCCTGGTCGGCGTACGGGCTGAGTCCGTGCCCCAGCGACCAGGTGTACAGCTCGTCGTCGGTGGCGGTACTCGCGTCGGGGATGGCCGGGCAGTCGGCGTACGTACCGCTCTGCCAGAAGTTCCACACCTGGTCCAGTACGGAGAACTCGTAGGCCCGGTCGGCCGATCCGAGGTATTGGAAGGTGAGGCCCTGTTCCGCAGCGGTGGCCTCGAAGCGGGGCAGCATCCGGTCCCGCCGGACCAGCATCTCGCGCTGCACGGCGTTCAGGGCGGCCCGGCATTCGGGGGTGCCGACGGTCTCGAAGAACTTCTCGTAGCCGCTGTCGTCGTTGTTGGCGGCGTCGTTCGGTGCGACGTACGCGACGACGGCGTCCAGGTCGTCCGGGTAGAAGCGCTCGTGGTAGACCTGCGTCATCCCGCCCTTCGACGCGCCCGTGCCCAGCCACTTGGCCCCGTAGATCGTCTTGAGGGCCTGGACGACTGCGTGTTCGTCACTCGCCTCCTGCTGGACGTTCAGGTCGTTCCAGTCGACCGTCGCGGGTCGGGACTGGCTGAAGTAGCGGTGCTCGATACTGACCTGGTTGGCGTCGAGAAGCCTGGTGATCTCGCGGGTGGAGCTGGAGAGCGAGTAGCCGCCCGTGTAGAGAACCATCGGCGCGGTCTCCGACTTGTGCCAGAGCGTGAGGCGCTGCTCGAACGTGCCGCGGTCGGGGTGCTCGTGGTCGATCGGCTGGGTCAGCGTGAGGGTGTAGTAGGGGAATCCCTCCTTGGTGGTCTGCGAGACGACCGTGAGCCCCGGTATCCGGTCCAGCCGTTCGCGTATGTCGGTGGCCTGGGCAGTCGCCTCGGCGGCGGAGGAGGTGGGGTCGGCGGACGGGATGGGAGCGGCGGCGGTCGCGGCCGTGCCGGTGAGCAGGCAGGTGGCGGCGACGAGCCCGGTGCAGAACAGGGCGGGAAGCAGTGGGTGACGCAACGCGGGATCCCCTCGGACGGGTGTGGTGCGATGGACACGACGGCGGCATATTAACCGCTTGCCGCAGCCATGTGATCACTGTGCACCGAGGGGATCCGTGGGGCGGCGGACGAGCAACGGCTGTTTTCTTGAAAGGTTGTTGACGATCCGTCGTTCAGCGGGTGAGAGACACGGTGGTGATGCCTCTCTGCCAGGGGAGGGAGCGGCGGCGGGGCGCGCCCCGGACTGCCGCCCCCGGTCACCGGGGGGCGGCAGCGAACTTCCGGCAACCTCGGTGTAGGGCATCTGCCCGATGCCCCGGCTCGTCCTTAGCCGCCAGCCTGAGTCCGTAACGGAACCGCAGGTCGACGAGGTACGGGGAGCGCCATGACAGGGTCGGCGGCCGGAAAGGTGCTGCGGGACCGCAACGCCGGGCTGTATCTGACGGCGGTGGTGGTCTCCGGCTTCGGGACGTCCGCGATGTGGCTCACCGGTGGGATCTGGGTCAAGTCCCTCACCGGGTCGAACAGTCTGGCGGCGCTCGCCGTGTTCGCCATGTGGCTTCCTGTGCTGACCGGTCCCGCACTCGGCGCGGTCGCCGACCGGGTGCCCCGCAAACCCTTGCTGATCTGGGCGAATCTCGCCATGTCAGGGCTGCTCACCTTGCTGCTCGCGATCGATTCGGCGGGGCGGATCTGGATCCTCTTCGCGGTGCTCGTGCTGTACGGGGTGAGCGGTGTGCTGATGGACGCGGCCGAGTCGGCGCTCGTCGCGCACACCGTCGATCCCCGGCTGCTCGGCGACTTCAACGGACTCCGGATGATCGCGAACGAGGGCATGAAGCTCCTCGCGCCACTGACCGGCGCCGGGCTCTATGCGCGGTTCGGCGGCGGCGCGGTGGCACTCCTCGACGCGGCGTCGTTCGCCCTGGCCGCCGGGGTCTACGCACTGCTGCGGGTACAGGAGCCGACCCGGCCCGGCCGCACGGACCGGCGGGGCGAACTGACGGCGGGGATCCGGCAGGTGTGGGGGTCACCGGTGCTGCGGCCGCTGGTGCTGGCGGGTGCGGTGACGATGCTGTGCGCCGGGCTCAACGGAGCCGCGCTCTACGCCGTCATCGACGACGGGCTCGGGCACTCCCCCACGTACGCGGGTGTGCTGTACGCGGTGCAGGGCGGCGGGTCGATCGCGGTCGGGCTGCTGGCCGGTCCGCTGCTGCGGCGCCTGTCGGAGCGGGTGTTCACCGCGGCCGGGATCGCCCTGTTCGCGCTGGCGGTGGGGGTGCGGGCGCTGCCGTACGACACGGTGGCGCTGGTCGCGAGCGTCGCGATCGGGGCGGGGCTGCCGTGTGTGCTGATCGCCGCGATGACCGCGGTGCAGCGGGAGACGCCGGACGCCGTTTCGGGCCGTACGAGCGCGACCGCCAACTCACTGATGATGGCGCCGAACGCGCTGGCGCTGGCGCTCGGCGCGGGGCTGGTCGCGGTGCTGGACATCCGGGTGCTGCTGCCACTCATCGGTGGGGCGGGCCTGCTGACGGCGGTCCTGCTGGTCACGGACCGGCGGGGCCGGCGGACGGGCACAGCCACCGGTCCGGCGCCCAGCGGGTGATGGCCCGCTGGACCGGCGCGTACAAGCACGGCAACGAGCGGGCGGCCCGCAGCCACCCCCGCAACCAACCCGGACGAAGGTAAGGGAACGGCAAAGCGGGGTCGTTCGTTACCCCGTGCATGACCGCTATGACACCTGGCTCGAACATCCCTCTCTCCGCCGCCCGTGTGGCGGTGGACGTCGCCGCCCCGGTGCGGCTCGACGTATCGGGCCTGCTGCTCACCGTCGACGGCAAGGTGCGTTCCGACGACGACTTCATCTTCTACAACCAGCCCACGGGCCCGGGCGTGACCTACCGCTCAGGCGGCGGCACGGCGCCGGACGCGATCGTGGTGGACACCGCCGCGGTGCCGCCCGGCATCGAGAAGATCGTCGTCACGGCCAGCCCGGACGCGGCGGGCCAGACCTTCCAGGGCATAGAGCCCACCGCCACCGTGCGCAACGCGGACGACGGCAGCGTCCTCGCCACCTTCACCCCGCCCCGGCTGGGCGCCGAGACGGCGCTCGTGGTCATCGAGGTCTATCTCCGCAACGGCGCCTGGAAGGCCCGCGCGGTCGGCCAGGGCTATGCGAACGGGCTGGCCGGCATCGCCACGGACTTCGGCGTGTCGGTCGAGGAGGAGCCGGCCGCGCCGCCCGCCCCGGTTGCACCCCCGATGCCCGCCGCCGCCCCCGTGGACCCGCGGATCGTCGCTCCCCCGGTCCCGGCCGCGCCGCCCGCTGCCGCTCCGACGCCCGCCGGCTCGGGCAGGATCAACCTCGACAAGGGTCGGGTCAGCCTCCAGAAGAACCAGACGGTGTCCCTGGTCAAGGGCGGCCGCCCGCTGCTCTCGCAGGTCAAGATGGGGCTCGGCTGGGAGCCCGCGTTCCGCGGCAAGGACATCGACCTCGACGCCTCGGTGATCGCCTACGGCCCCAACCGGAACCACCTGGACAGCTGCTACTTCGGCAAGCTCTCCATCCTGAACGGCGCGGTCAAGCACTCCGGTGACAACCTCACGGGCGAGGGCGCGGGCGACGACGAGGTGATCGTCGTGGACCTCGGCCGGATCCCCCCGGAGGCGACCGGGCTGGTCTTCACGGTCAATTCGTTCAGCGGCCAGAAGTTCACCGAGGTCGCCAAGGCCTACTGCCGGCTGATCGACGCGGCGACCGGTGAGGAGCTGGTCCGCTTCGACTTGACCGGCGCCGAGCCGCAGACCGGCGTGATGATGGCGAAGCTGATCAAGCAGTTCTCCGGCGAGTGGGAAATGACGGCGATGGGCGACTTCGTGAAGTCGCGCACCGTCCGCGGCATGGTCAAGCCCGCCGCCCAGGCGCTGTAGGGCGGCGAAAAGCCCCCGGCACGGCTTCAGGGGCACCTGCGGGTGCAGGTGCCCCTGAAGCCGGAGAGCGTGACGGGGAAGCGGACACTGCGCGTGCTCGCCGCCTCTCTCGTGGGGGAGACCGTCAGAGCTTGGTGAGCTTGGAGTACGGGCTCAGGATCCTCCCCTGTCGCCCCGAGAAGTCAATGAGCACTGCGTCGTTGTCGCCCTCGACGGCAAGGACTCGACCGAGTCCGAACTGGTCATGCGACACCCTGTCGCCCACATCGAACAATTCGACCGGTGGGGCCGCCTGGGCCGGGCGGTTGAAGGGACTGGAAGGCAGGTGACGCCGGGATCCGGCTGACTGTTTCATTACCTTGAGTATGCGCCCTGGGAACGCCCGACGCCATGCCCGACCACTCCTGGGGGCGCACTGATGCCGGAATCGTCATCAGCGATTCCAGGGCCGGTCGGCGTCCCTGCCCGCCTCCAGCAGGGGCACCATACGGAATGCCGCGTCCGAAAGCCCCCCGAAGGTGTGGCGGTTCGCACTTCCCGACGGGGCGTGACCGACCCGGTATCCGGCCAGATTCCAGGTGTGAACAGGCACATCGGACGGCACGGCCGCGGAGGCATCCGCGGCGTAAGAGAACGACGCCTGCTCGTCCGTGACGATCAGTACCCGGTCGTGCTTCCGGAAGTGCCGGCGCACCGCCTCCGCGGTGTCGGTGCCGCCGAGGTCACCGAAGCGCACCCTGCAGCCATCCCGCGAGGGCCTCCCACGTCATGCGCGCCGCGGCAGTCGGTCGGCCCCGCCGGGTGCGGTCACGGCGGCCCGCCGCTCCTCGACCGGCAGCTCCATCAGCGCCCGGTGGGCGGTGAGGATGCGGTTCGAGGCGGGCGGAACCGCCGCCTCCAGGTGTCAGCGTCAGTTCGGCTGGCGCTTCCACGGGCCGGTGATGGCGAGCATGATGCCGGGCGTCTGGATGTTGGCGAACAGCGTCTTCCCGTCAGGCGAGAAGGTGACCCCGGTGAACTCGCTGTACTCCGGCTTCTCAGCGGTGCCCGCGTTCAGCTCGTTGCGCGCGATCGGGTACGTACGGCCGCTCTCGGTCGCCCCGAAGAGGTGCTGGATGCCCTCGCCGTCCTCGGCGATGACCAGACCGCCGTACGGCGAGACGGTGATGTTGTCCGGGCCGTCGAACGCGCCGTCCTTCGACGGGTCGGCGTTCACCCCGAGGAGCACCTTCAGCGTCAGCGTGCGGCGCTTCGGGTCGTAGAACCAGACCTGGCCGTCGTGCTGGACGGGGCTCTCCGCGCGGGCGAACGAGGAGACGATGTACGCGCCGCCGTCGCCCCACCACATGCCTTCGAGCTTGCGGGCACGGGTGACGTCCTGGTTGCCGAACTGCTTGCGCACGGAGACGGTCCTGGCGTCACGGTCGACGACGTCGACCCAGTCCACGCCGTACACGGTGCCGATCTTTGTGGCGCGGGACAGGTCGTCGACGAACTGGCCGCTGCTGTCGAAGCACTTGGTGGCCTGGAGGACACCGGCGTCGTCGGCGAGCGTGCGCAGCTGGCCGCGGCCGTGCTTGAAGCCGTGCGGCGGGACCCAGCGGTAGAGCAGCCCGTTGGGACCGGCCGCGTCCTCGGTCAGGTAGGCGTGGCCGCGCTTCGGGTCGATGACGACGGCCTCGTGGGCGTACCGGCCGAACGCCTTGATGGGACGCGGGTCGCGGTTGGCGCGCTTGTCGTACGGGTCGACCTCGAAGACGTAGCCGTGGTCCTTCAGCAGACCGTTCTTGCCGGCCCTGTCCTCGGTCTCCTCGCAGGTGAGCCAGGTGCCCCACGGGGAGGCGCCACCGGCGCAGTTGGTGGACGTGCCGGCGATGCCGACCCACTCGGCCGTGTGGCCGTCGCGGCGGGTCTCGACCACGGTGCAGCCACCGGCGGCGATCGGGTCGTAGACGAGACCCTCGGCGAGCGGGACCGGGTGCTCCCAGCCGGCCCGGGTGCCGCTCAGCTCGTGGTTGTTGACCAGCAGGGTGACGCCGCGCGGGCCCTCGAAGGTGGCCGTGCCGTCGTGGTTGGAGGGGGTGTACTCGCCGGATTCCAGCTTGGTGACACCGCTGTGCGTGATGATGCGGTACGAGAATCCGGCGGGAAGCGCGAGTATGCCCTTCGGGTCGGGGACCAGCGGCCCGTAGCCGGGCTCGTCGTGGTGACCGTGACCGGGGTCGTCGTCGTGGCCCTGGCGGGAATCCTCGGCGGCGAGGGCGCCGGGGGCGGTGGCCAGGGCGGCGACGGTACCCGTCAGGGCGATGCCGGCGCCGGTGAGGGCGGACTGCTTGGTGAATTCTCTGCGCGTGAAGGGCATCACGAACTCCTGGAGCAGCTGGGGCGGGTGGGTTGCGGGGTCACGCTCCCGCCCCTGCGCTAATAGAAGTTGAACTGACGGCGACTTCGAACGGCACGCTTCTTGTGAACCTTCACGGAGTTCCTACCGCCGTCATTCCCTCAGCTGCCCGCCCCGGCCGCCGTGTCCCGCTTCAGCCGCCCGACCGCGACCGCGCCTTGAACGCCGCCTTGCGGGCGTCCTTCGCCTTCTTCTTGTCGCCGTGCAGCCGCCCCATCGCCTCCAGGACGTCCGCCGTCGCGGGGTGCTCCACCCGCCACGCCTGGTCGAAGAAGCCGCTGTGCTGGCCGGACAGCCCTTCGACCAGCCCTTGGAGCTCGTCCAGGTCGCCGGCCGCCTCCAGCTGCGCGGCAATCGTGTCGATGGCGAGCCAGAAGATCATCGACTCCGGCGGCGGGGGCACGTCCGCCGCACCGTGCTCCGCGAGCCAGACCCGGGCGAGGCCGCCCAGTTCCGGCTCGTCGAGCACCGCGCGGACCGCGGGCTCCGCCTCCGCGCCGACCAGGGCGAGGGCCTGCTGGCAGTGCAGCCGACGGAGCGGGGCCTGCTGGTCCGCGCCGCGAGCGGCGTCCAGCAGTTCGGCCGCGGCGCCGTCCGCCCCGCGGCGGGCGAGCCACTGCTCGACCTCGCTGCGGGCCGCCGCCTCCGGGTAGTACGCGACGCCGCCGAGGAGCGCGTCGGCGTCCTTGTCGGCGAGATCGCCGATCGCGGGGGCGTCGACACCGGCTTCCAGCATCCGGACCCGGATGCCGTACAGACCGAGGGGGGTCAGCTTCACCATGCCGTACCGGCTGACGTCCTCGTCGTCGGCGGGCGGCTCCGCCGGGTCGCCCTCCTCGACGAGCAACGCCTCGTCCACCGGCTGGTAGGTGACGAGCCCGATCGGCTCGAGGAGCCGGAACTGGTCGTCGAGGCGCATCATCGCCACCGACACCTGCTCCAGAATGTCGTCGGTGGGCTCGCCCATGTCGTCGGGCACGATCACCGACGCGGCGAGCGCGGGCAGCGGGACGGGTGCCTCGCTGCCGCCGCCGTCACCGACCGTGAGCAGGTACAGGTTGCCGAGCACACCGTCGAGGAACTCGGCTTCCGCCTCCGGGTCCCAGTCCAGGGCGTCGAGGTCGATCGAGCCGTCCTCGCCGACGAGGTCGGCGAGGTCGTCGAAGAAGGGCGCGGTGGCATCGGCGTGCATGGCCTCCAGGCCGTCGAGCCAGATCGCGAGGACATCCTGCGGAGAGCCGCCGGTCAGCAGTCCCAGATTCTCGCCCGCGGACACGGTCCCCTCCGCGTCGTCCCCCTCCGCGTCGCCCTCCGGTTCGTGGACGTCGAGCAGCCCGGTGTCGACCGCGAGCCGCCACGCCTCACTGGCCTCCGCCGCGCCGTCCTCGTCCGCCGCCAGCCCGAGGTGCTCGGCCGCCGCGGGCAACTGTGCTTCGACGAGCTCGCCACCGGCGCCGACCCGGGTTTCCGGTCCCGCCCAGCGGGCGAGCCGGACTGCGCGGGCGAGCAGCGGCGCGACGAGCGCGTCCCGTGCCAGCTCCGCCTCGGTGTGCAGCCGCACCGGCGGCAGGGTGGGGCGCTCTGCGGACATCAGGTGGTTCTCCTCGGGCGACGGGTTTCAGTCCGGCCGGCAATGGGGGCGGCGTCACGGGGCTCGGGGACGCACCTTCTCCCGCCCTCATGTGCCGGTCGGACTCAGGCCGCCCAAGCGTAGACGCTTTTCGCCCGATGCCGCCTGGTTCATGCAACAGACGGCGGGCGGCCGCCCGTGGAGCCCTGACAACTCGCGTACACAACCAAGAGATTGACGCGCATGGATCTCTCCCCGGCGCCCGCGCCGGTCACCGTCCCGGACCGCTCGGCGCCGTCCCGCCAAACGCCGGCAGGGACCCGGCGGCAGGCGACCCGGCGCACCAGGGGCGTTCCATCGCCTCCGAGGACAAGAAGGACGGCGGCGAGCCGAGGGCAGTATCCGCCTGGCACGCTACCCGTCGGCCCGCAGACTGAGCGCGGGTGTGTAGCGGTGCACGCCGCCGCCGGATACCCCCGGATAGGACTGCACCCGCTCCCACTGCGGTGTCCTCGACCCGACGCCGTCCCCGGGAGCGCCGAGCGCATCGATGTGCGCCTGCGCACTGACCCACTCCGCGTAGTTGAGTACGCGGGCCCCGTCGACGCTCACGTGGAAATGCGCGGACATCCCGCCGGGGGCCGGCGCCGGGTCCGTGCCGAGCGCCTCGAACACACCGTCCACCCAGTCCCGTTGACGCGCTGCGTCCGGCCCGTCGAACTCGACGTCGACGATCACGATGCACCCCGGCTCGCGACGGTCGCCCTCCTTCCGCACGCCGGAGCGGTAGAGCTCGTACGTGTGCGGCCCGAGCCGCCGGATCCCGGGCACGGCCGCGTCGATGTCGGCGTCGCGCGCGTCCCGGCCGCTGCGGACGAACTCCTGCCGGGCGTCCTCGCCGGTCCACTGCGCGTAGTGGAACAGCGTCCTTCCGTCGTCCCCCACGTGCACGGTGTACGCAAGCAGCCCCGGATGCGGCCAGTCCCGGCTGCCCCACGCGCTGCGGATGGCGTCGACGGTCTCCTGCTGCCGCCCGGGGGTGCCGACGTCCCAGGTGCCGGCCTCGACGAGGCCCACGTCGTTGCGGGCGATGTCGGGACGGGACACGAACTGCACGCTCTCGCTCACGGCGATCCTCCTCACCGGCGCACCCCTGCGGTCCACCGCTGACGGCCACCGTGGTACATCAAGTCCGCTTGAGGTCAACCGCCGGCTTCACGGGTCCCCGGCTCACCCTGGCGCCTGTCGAGCGGCGTGTCCGGGGCCGCGCACACCGTGCCGCTCGGCCACGCGGCCGCACCGGCATCCGGCTACCGACCTCTCCGGCGCCCGTGCCAGACTCCGGGGCATGATCCTGCGCGTCGCCACCCGCCCCGACCTGCCCGCGGTCCTCGCGCTCCTCGCCGACGAGGAGCGGGTCGTCGACCCGGCCTCGGTCGTGGTCGACGAGGCGTACGAGAAGGCTTTCGCCGCCATCGGGAGCGACCCGCGCAACGAGATGCTGGTACTGGTGGACGGCGACACCGTCCTGGGCTGCCTGCAGGTGACGTACATACCGGGGCTCGGCAGGCATGGCGAGGAGCGGGCGCTGATCGAGGCGGTACGGATCAGGGCGGACCGGCGGGGCGGCGGACTGGGTCGGGAGCTGATGAAGCAGGCCGTCGACCGGGCCCGGCTGCGGGGGTGTGGGCTGGTGCAGCTGACCAGCGGCAAGCGGCGCACGGACGCGCACCGGTTCTACGAGTCGCTGGGCTTCGCCCGCAGCCACGAAGGCTTCAAGCTCGCCCTCTGATCCCCGCCCGGGGCCTGTTCTGAGTTCCCCGTCGTCCGCGCGAAGCGCGGGCGCAGCGGTGGTCGGTGCGTGCGCTCGGCGTGCGGTGTCGGGCATCGGGG
>NZ_JBEZKL010000073.1:0-37688 GCF_040704695.1 Streptomyces sp. NPDC048411 | reverse complement strand
TCCGATCTTTCATGTTTCACGTGAAACATGACCACGGCCCCACCCTCAGCTCTGCTCGGCCCACCACTTCTTGAGCTCCGCGACGGCCACGTCATGCCCCATCGGGCCGTTCTCCAGCCGCATCTCCAGCAGGAACGCGTACGCCTTGCCGATCACCGGTCCAGGGCCGACACCCAGCGTCTTCATGATCTCGTTGCCGTCCAGGTCGGGACGGATGGCGTCCAGCTCCTCCTGTTCCTTCAACTGTGCGATGCGCTCCTCAAGCGCGTCATAGGTGCGCGAGAGCGCGCCGGCCTTGCGCTTGTTCCGCGTCGTGCAGTCCGAGCGCGTCAGCTTGTGCAGCCGCTCCAGCAACGGGCCCGCATCCCGCACATACCGGCGGACGGCGGAGTCGGTCCACTCGCCGTCGCCATAGCCATGGAAGCGCAGATGCAGCTCCACCAGCTTCGAGACGTCCTTGACCGTGTCGTTGGAGTACTTGAGCTCCGTCATGCGCTTCTTGACCATCTTGGCGCCCACCACCTCGTGGTGATGGAACGAGACGCGTCCGTCCTTCTCGAAACGCCGGGTCCGCGGCTTACCGATGTCATGGAGCAGCGCGGCAAGCCGAAGAGTCAGGTCGGGACCGTCCTCCTCCAGGTCGACCGCCTGCTCCAGAACGGTCAGCGAGTGCTCGTAGACGTCCTTGTGGCGGTGATGCTCGTCACTTTCCAGCCGCAGCGCGGGCAGCTCCGGCAGCACCCGCTGCGCCAGTCCCGTATCGACCAGGAGTGCCAGTCCCTTGCGAGGGTGCGCGGAGAGCAGCAGCTTGTTGAGTTCCTCACGAACCCGCTCGGCGGAGACGATCTCGAGACGGCCCGCCATCTCCGTCATCGCAGTGATGACATCAGAAGCGACCTCGAAGTCCAGCTGCGCGGCGAAGCGCGCGGCACGCAGCATGCGCAGGGGATCGTCGGAGAAGGACTCCTCGGGTGTCCCGGGGGTGCGCAGCACCCGCTCCGCCAGGTCCTCCAGACCGCCGTGCGGGTCGATGAATTCCTTCTGCGGCAACGCGACGGCCATGGCGTTGACCGTGAAGTCTCGGCGTACGAGGTCCTCCTCGATGGAGTCGCCGTAGGAGACCTCGGGCTTGCGCGAGGTCCTGTCGTACGCCTCCGACCGGTACGTGGTGACTTCGATCTGGTAGCCGTTCTTCTGGCAGCCCACTGTGCCGAAGGCGATACCGACCTCCCACACCGAGTCAGCCCATGGGCGCACGATCTTCAGAACGTCCTCGGGCCGGGCGTCGGTGGTGAAGTCCAGATCGTTCCCGAGCCTGCCGAGAAGCGCGTCCCGGACCGAGCCACCGACCAGGGCCAGACTGAATCCGGCAACCTGGAATCGGCGGGCAAGGTCGTCGGCGACCGGGGAGACCCGGAGCAGTTCACTGACTGCGCGATGCTGCACCTGGGTCAGGGCACTGGAATTCTCTTCATTGGCGTTCGGCACAACAGAAAAGGGTACGTGCCTGGACCGGCCCAGGCGTCATCGTTTCTTTCCGCCCTGCAAGACTCTCCCGATCATGTAGCGCACACCCGAGCACTTAGCACCCGCGCACATCGTTACCATGCGGGGACGCAGCAACCGACAACCATCGACAGCAGCTGACGACGACGAGGGACGGGTAGGCGCGTGGCCGAGGCGGCAGACATCCAGGGGATCAGTCCTTCTCCTGCCCGCCGGTGGCTGCGGCGCACAGCATCCTTGGTCGTCGCAGCACCGCTCGTGGCAGCGCTGCTGGCCGGCACTGCCGCGCCCACGGCGCAGGCCGACGTGGCGAGCAAGGCTCCCACCGGCTCCAGCACCGTCGATGTGTCCCTGGACACCTTGGCTCCCAGTGCACCGGTCAAGGGGGACACGCTCACCGTCTCCGGCACCCTGACCAACAGGAGTAAGGAATCAGTCACCGATGCCCGGGTCGATCTGCGTGTCGGGCCGAGGCTCTTCAGCAGGACATCGATCGACGACGCCGCGGCGCGCACCGGGTACATGCCCAGCAGCGATCCCGCGGCGATCGGCGGTAAGTACACGGTGGAATTCGCAAAGCTCCCTTCGGGCATCAGCCAGGACTTCACGCTGTCCGTGCCCGTCGACAAGCTGGAACTCGACGGCGCAGGTGTCTACCAGCTCGGTGTCTCCCTGTCCGGGCGGACCGCACGCACCCAGTACGAGCAGGTGCTCGGAATCCAGCGCACCTTCCTCCCCTGGCAGACGGAGGAGAGCGATTCCAGGACCAACGTCACCTATCTCTGGCCGCTGATCGCATCCGCCCATGTCACTGCCGAGACCGGCTCGGATGAGCAGCAGACACCGGTCTTCGCCGATGACAACCTGGCGGCCGAGATCGCTCCGGGCGGTCGCCTCGACCAGATGGTCTCGCTGGGCAGCCAGCTGCCCGTCACCTGGGTGATCGACCCGGATCTGCTGGCCAGCGTCGATGCCATGGCGAGGAGCTACCGCGTCAAGGTCGACGACACCACCGTTCCCGGGAAGAACCAGGCCGTTGCCAAGCAGTGGCTCAGCTCACTGGAGAAGGCGGTGGCGGACAGCAAGGTCGTGGCGCTGCCTTTCGCCGATCCCGATCTTGCGTCCATCGCACACCGCGGCAAGAACGTCTCGGGGACCCTCAGCCACCTGCAGACCGCCACCGAGGTGGCCGGCACAACGGTGGAGACGATCCTGCACGTGAAGCCGTCCACCGACTTCGCATGGCCGGTCGACGGCGCGATCGATCCTTCGATCGTTGATGTCGCCACGTCGGCTGGTGCCCACAACGTGATCGCCCGCAGCGACAGCCTCCAGGAAACAGGGAAACTGCCGTACACACCGACCGCAGCCCGGCCGATCGGTGGCGGTACCAACGCCATCGTGGCCGACTCCCGGCTCTCCAAGGCCTTCGAGGGAGACATGTCGCGTGCGGAGGATTCGACTCTCGCCGTTCAGAAGTTCCTCGCCACAACCCTCGCGCTGACCGAGCAGGACACGGACACCAAGCGCAGCATCGTCGTCGCGCCACAACGGATGCCGACCGCCGCTCAGGCGCAGTCGATGGCACGCGCCCTGCACGCCCTCGACGACGAACGGTGGACGCAGCCTCTCGACCTCGTGGGCGCGGCCGAGGCCGAGCCCGACGCCCAGGCGACGACGCGGGTTCCCGGGACCTCCCAGTACCCGAAGAGGCTCCGCAGCCAGGAGCTGCCCACCCAAGCCTTCCAGGACATCAAGTCCACCCAGGTCTCGCTGGGCAGCTTCCAAGTCATCCTCACTCAGCCGGAGCGGGTGGTGACCCCCTTCGGCAACGCGATCAACCGGGCCATGTCGACGTCCTGGCGCGGCAGGCCGCTGGAGGCACAGCAGTACCGGGACTCGGTACGCACATATCTGCAGGGCCTCATCAACGAGGTGCAGCTCATTTCGAAGTCGGACGTCACGTTGTCCGGCCGCAGCGCCACGATCCCTGTGACCGTGCAGAACAGGCTGTTGCAGGATGTCGATCATCTGGTGCTCCGGCTGAAGTCGGAAAACCCGACGCGGCTCAAGCTGAACAACGGCGGCGCGGTGGCCGAGAAGCCGATCCGTATCGCCGGTGGCCACAGCCAGTCCGTGAAGTTCGACGCAGCTGCGAACGCCAACGGCCAGGTACAGGTTGTGGCGCAGCTGTACACCGAGGACAACATGCCGTACGGCGAAGAGATGACCTTCACGGTAAAGGTCTCCGAGGTCACACCGACCGTGTTGCTGGTGATCGCCGGCGGGCTGCTGCTGCTGGTCCTCGCGGGCATCAGGATGTACGCCCATCGCAAGCGTGCCAACGCAAGCGCCCCGGCCGGGGACGACGGCGGTGAACCCGAGCAGCCGAGTGACCCGACGCCGGACACCGGTCCGGAAAGCGGGGGGCCTACAGGCACGGGTGAGAAAGTAGACCGTTGAGCGATGTGTGTCGTGGCCGGTCGGCCGGGGACGATGAGGTGGGGTTTCGATGAACGCGCCGTACGACGGTGACCATGGTCAGGGTGCGGGCGGAGATGGTTCTTCCGGTGGCCCCCCAATGCCACCTGGCCCGGGCCAGGTGCCGCTGCCGCCCGACCCGTACGTCCAGGACGCGTACGACCGCGACCCTTACCGCGCTCACGATCTGTCCGCCCAGGACCCGGTGGCCGAGGCCCTGTACGACCGCGCCGCCCACCCGCCGCCACCCCCTGGCATGTACCAGTCGCCGCAGCCGCTCTACCAGCAGCCGCCTGCGGCGCAGTACGCCCCCGATCCACGCATCTGGGCGCAGACCCCGCCGCCCGAGCCTGACGGCCCGTCCCGGCACCTGCCGTACGGGGACGACGCGGCGACCACGCAGTTCGTCGGTGTGGACGACCTCGTCACCCAGGCATCCGAGCACCACGAGGAACCGGACGCGTTCGCTCACCTGTTCCGGGACCAGGAGGGCCTGGCCGGGTCCCCCGCTCCGTCCGAGCCAGAACCGGCTCCGGCACCCGCCCCGCCGAAGTCCGGCGGCCGGGCCTCCAGCCTGCTGAAGTCCAGCGCGGTGATGGCGGCCGGCACACTCGTGTCCCGTCTTACCGGCTTTGTCCGCAGCCTGGTGATCACCGCCGCGCTGGGTGCGGCGCTGCTCGGTGACAGCTTCACCGTCGCCTACACGCTGCCGACGATGATCTACATCCTCACTGTGGGCGGCGGGCTCAACTCGGTCTTCGTTCCTCAGCTCGTCCGTTCCATGAAGGACGACGAGGACGGCGGCGAGGCGTACGCCAACCGCCTGCTCACGCTCGTCATGGTCGCACTCGGTGTGATCGTCGGGATCGCGGTCTTGGCTGCTCCCCTGCTGATCCATCTGATGTCGAGCACGATCGCGAACCGTCCGGCGGCCGACAATGTGGCCACCACCTTCGCCCGGTACTGCCTGCCGACCATCTTCTTCATGGGCGTGCACGTGGTGATGGGCCAGATCCTGAACGCCCGCGGAAAGTTCGGCGCGATGATGTGGACCCCGGTCCTCAACAACATCGTCATGATCTTCACGTTCGGCATGTTCATCTGGGTCTACGGCACCTCCGCCGAATCCCACATGGGTGTGCAGACGATTCCGCCGGAGGGCGTCCGGCTGCTGGGTATCGGCACACTGCTCGGCCTTGTCGTCCAGGCCCTGGCGATGATTCCGTATCTGCGTGAGGCCGGCTTCCGCTTCCGTCCACGCTTCGACTGGAAGGGCCATGGACTCGGCAAGACGGTCAAGCTGGCCAAGTGGACCGTTCTGTTCGTCTTCGCCAACCAGGCCGGCGTGCTGGTCGTCACGCAGCTCGCAACCGCCGCTGGCGAGGCTTCCGACAGGAAGGGCACGGGATTTCTCGCCTACTCCAATGCGCAGCTGATCTGGGGCATGCCTCAGGCGATCATCACCGTCTCGGTCATGGCAGCCCTGCTGCCCCGTATCTCCCGGGCCGCCCACGACAACGACCCCGGCGCGGTCCGCGACGACATCTCGCAGGGGCTGCGCAACTCCGCCGTGGCGATCGTGCCGGTCGCCTTCGCGTTCCTCGCGCTGGGCGTGCCGATGTGCACGCTGCTGTACTCCGCCAGCGGCACCGAGGCCGCCAGGTCCATGGGCTTCATCCTGATGGCGTTCGCCCTCGGCCTCATCCCGTACTCCGTGCAGTACGTGGTGCTCCGTGGCTTCTACGCCTACGAGGACACCCGCACGCCCTTCTACAACACAGTCATCGTCGCCGGGGTCAATGCCGCCGCTTCCGCTCTCTGCTACGTGGTGCTTCCGGCCCAGTGGGCGGTCGTCGGCATGGCGGCTTCGTACGGGCTGGCCTATGCCGTCGGCGTGGGGATCGCCTGGCGCCGACTGCGCAACCGGCTGGGCGGCGACCTGGACGGCGCACACGTCGTCCGTACCTACGCCCGTCTGTGCCTCGCGGCGATCCCCGCGGCGATCCTCGGCGGTGGCGTGGGCTTCGCACTGCTCCAGGGCCTGGGCGAGGGTGCCTTCGGTTCGCTGATCGCCCTGCTCTGCGGTGGGACCGTGCTGATGGGGGTCTTCTTCATCGCGGCGAAGCGCATGCGGATCGAAGAGATCAACGGCATGGTCGGGATGGTCCGAGGGCGGCTCGGACGCTGAGGATCAACCGGCCCGCACAACCATCGCCGCTCTCCGTGTGTCGTGCATAGCGCTGGAGTGTGGGCACAATTGGCGTGACTGTGCAGAGCTGGCTGGCATCGCGCAACGGATGGGGAGGCAGGAACGACGGTGGCGGAACGTAGCACGGCTGCCGTCGACGTGGCCGACAACAGCGGTGATGAGCCGCTGGCCGCCAAGGCGGACGAGGCCACGACCGACGGGACGGCAGAAGCCCAGGAATCGGCGGGCACCAGCCCCCGGGACGCAGACGATGAGCGAAGCAGCCCGGAGGCCGCCTCGGCGACCCCTGATCTGCACAGCGGCCACAGACTTGCCCAGCGCTACCGACTGGAAGAGTGCGTCACCCGTCTGGACGGATTCAGCAGCTGGCGTGCTGTCGACGAGAAACTGCGCCGCGCGGTGGGCGTCCATCTGCTCCCCGCGGACCACCCGCGAGCCCGCTCCGTGCTGGCCGCGGCCCGGTCCTCCGCACTGCTCGGCGACCCCCGCTTCGTGCAGGTCCTCGACGCGGTCGAGGAGGACGACCTTGTCTACGTCGTCCATGAATGGCTTCCCGACGCCACCGAGCTCACCGCTCTGCTGGCCTCTGGCCCCATGGACGCTCACGACGCGTACCAGCTGGTCAGCCAGATCTCCCAGGCCATGGCGGCCGCGCACCGCGAGGGCCTCGCGCATCTGAGGCTCACCCCGGGAGCGGTGCTGCGGAGCTCGACCGGTCAGTACCGGATCCGTGGCCTCGCTGTTAACGCCGCCTTGCGCGGCATCACCGCAGAGCGCCCTCAGCGCACGGACACGGAGGCGATCGGCGCCCTGCTCTACGCCGCGCTGACACAACGCTGGCCGTACGAGAACGACGCGTACGGTCTTTCCGGACTACCCAAGGGCGTGGGGCTGATCGCCCCCGATCAGGTGCGGGCCGGCGTGCACCGAGGTCTCTCCGAGCTCGCCATGCGCGCCCTGGCCAACGACGGCGCCACCGCCTCCCGGCAGGAACAGCCGTGCACCACCCCGGACGAGCTTGCCAAGGCCGTCGCGGCGATGCCGCGCATCCGCCCGCCCGAGCCCACGTTCACGGCTCCGCCCGAGTACCAGCGGACGACCTACCAGCAGGGCACCTACGGACGTCCGTCCGCCCGTCCCGGCGCATCCGTGACTAAGCCCGTGACGGCCGCACCCCCGGCGCCGCTCCAGAGCCGCACCGGCAAGGCTCTCAAGTGGGCCGTGTCCGCATTGCTGATCGCGGCCCTGGGTCTCGGCAGCTGGCAGCTCGCCGAGACGCTGCTCCACGACAACGACCCGGGTGACCCTGGCAGCACACAGACCAACCCGTCGAACGGCGACAAGCACGCTCCCGCTCCGACCAAGCCGCTGCGGATCGTCAAAGCGACGGAGTTCATGCCCGACGGCTCAGGGATAAAGCCGGAGGATGTGCCCTATGCCGTGGACGGCAAGTCGGACACGGCCTGGGTCACCAAGCAGTACAAGGGCTACGCAAATTTCGGCAACCTCGCGTACCGCAAGCAAGGCAGCGGCATAGTCGTTGACCTCGGCAGTGTGCAGGACGTGAGAGGCATCAAGATCGATATGTACCGCAGCGGTCAGAAGGCCGAAGTGCTGGCCGCCGACAAGAGCGCATCCGCGCCGTCATCCCTGTCCGACTTCTCGCAGCGCCTCACGCAGCTCGCTACGGCCGGGAACAGCCTGCAGAAGAACCTCGATGAACCGGTGCGGACTCGCTACATCCTGATCCACATCACCGAACTGCCGCCGGACGGGTCAGCGAGCGATTTCCGCGGCGGCATCTCGGAGATCTCCGTTCTCGGCTGACAGCACAGGCCGACGGGGACTCATCCTCCCCGTCGGCCTGCTGCGCGAGCAGTACCGAACGACCGCAGCACTCATCGGACCAAGCTTCCTCATCTCTCTGACCCCACCCGCCTGAATCGTGATAGACAGACGGACCTGATACACAGAGGGAGGGAGGGGAGGTGGCCGCCGAGCCTGTGGAGCCACTCAGCGACTCAGACCTCCTCGCTCGTCATGTAGCCGGTGAACCGGACGCTTTCGGTGAACTCGTACGGCGCCACCGCGACCGGCTTTGGGCCGTGGCACTGCGAACGCTGGGAGACCGCGAGGAAGCGGCCGACGCGGTTCAGGACGCCCTGGTCTCCGCCTTCCGGGCCGCTCATACCTTCCGCGGCCAGTCTGCCGTCACCACCTGGCTGCATCGCATCACGGTCAACGCCTGCCTCGACCGGGTCCGCAAGGCGGCGTCACGCAAGACCTCACCCGTCGACGACACCGAGCGACTCGAACAGCTCCTGGAGCCCCACGAATCCGCCGAGGCACCAGCCGAGCGTCAGGATCTACACCGCGAACTTCTGGCGGCGCTCGGCACACTTCCCGCCGAACAACGGGCCGCACTAATTCTCGTGGACATGCAGGGATATCCCGTAGCGGAGGCTGCCCTCATCCTCGGGGTGCCGACCGGCACCGTGAAAAGCCGCTGTGCGCGGGGCCGGGCCCGACTGGCCCCCCTCCTGACGCACCTCCGTGGTGAAGTCGGAGAGAACGGTGAACTCGGCATGGGAAGGAACCGGACGCAGAGAGCATCCGTCCCACCCGCATCGGGGCCAAAGGACGCAGAGACCAGTGATCCCGCTGGAGTGAAGGGCGGAGGTGGGCGCACGTGACATCAACGACCGACACGACCCAGCACCCGGACGTCTCGGAGATCTCCGAGCTCACCGAAGGGCTGCTCTCGCCATCCCGCACGGCGGAAGTAGGCCGCCACGTGGATGACTGCGCACTCTGTGGCGACGTCCGGTCCGCTCTCGAAGGGATCCGCGAACTCCTCGGCACTCTGCCCGCTCCCGTGCGTATGCCCGAGGATGTCGCAAACCGTATCGATGCCGCGCTGGCCGCCGAGGCCGATGTTTCACGTGAAACAGAAGCCGCCGCAGAACAGCGTCAGGTAGCGGGAAAGCAAGAGGCGCGGGGCCGTGAAGCGGAGAACAGGGCGGCTCAGTCCAACGTTGCGGACCGTCCCTCAGGGCACCCCAGGGCCGTCGGCGGCCCTGGCCGCCAGTCGTCACGGCGCCGCCGCCGCATCGTCCTCGGCACAGCGCTCGGCGCGGCGGCGGTGGGCATGAGCGTCCTCATGCTGCAGATGGTCCAGACGTCCCAGAACTCCGCTGGGTCCAAGGCGGCGGACATGGGAGTCAGTTCCTCGAAGGCGGGAGTGAGCGCATTCTCGGGCTCCCCGCTCAGCCAGCGCGTACACAGCCTCCTGAGCAATGCCGAAGCGTCCTCTCCTAAGCATCCCAACGCCGAGAAGCAGGCACCGTCCGTCGATGTCCAGTCGACCCCGGAGGACAAGTCCCCTGCCGCCTCAGCTTCTGGCACACCGCTGCGCGCTCCCGTCACGTCCGTCCCCGCCTGCGTACAGCTGGGCACCGGACGAGAGGCTGCCCCACTCGCTGTCGAGGAAGGCGCTTACGAGGACACCAACGCCTTCCTCGTCGTTCTGCCACACGAGACCGACGCCACCCTCGTCCAGGCCTACGTCATCGATGCGAGCTGCGTCCGCACAGACCCCGCAGGCAGGGGCGATCTTCTCCTGACCCACGCCTACCCCCGCCCCTGAGAATGGCACTGGACGCCGCTCCGGCACGTTGGGAATGCATCCCCCGTAGGATCCGTTGGGTGGGGTGAGAGTCGTTGAACCGACCCCAGTAGGCGTGGACAGTAGGCAGTCTGCAGAGACGAGGAAGAAACCCGTGAGCGACGTCCGTAATGTGATCATCATCGGCTCCGGCCCCGCGGGCTACACAGCCGCCCTTTACACCGCACGTGCGTCGCTGAAACCTCTGGTCTTCGAGGGCGCCGTCACCGCTGGTGGCGCGCTGATGAACACCACCGACGTGGAGAACTTCCCCGGATTCCAGGACGGGATCATGGGCCCCGAGCTCATGGACAACATGCGCGCCCAGGCGGAGCGCTTCGGCGCCGAGCTCATTCCCGACGATGTGATCGCCGTCGACCTCGCCGGAGACATCAAGACCGTCACCGACACGGCCGGCACGGTGCACCGTGCCAAGGCTGTCATCGTCACCACCGGCTCCCAGCACCGCAAGCTCGGTCTGCCCAACGAGGATGCGCTCTCCGGACGCGGTGTCTCCTGGTGCGCCACTTGTGACGGCTTCTTTTTCAAGGACCAGGACATCGCTGTGGTCGGCGGCGGCGACACGGCTATGGAAGAGGCGACGTTCCTCTCCCGCTTCGCCAAGTCGGTCACGATCGTCCACCGCCGCGACTCGCTGCGCGCCTCCAAGGCCATGCAGGAGCGTGCCTTCGCCGACCCGAAGATCAAGTTCGCCTGGGACAGCGAAGTCGCCGGGGTTCACGGCGAGCAGAAGCTCTCCGGTCTGACCCTGCGCAACACCAAGACCGGCGAGACGTCCGAGCTTGCGGTAACCGGTCTGTTCATCGCCGTCGGCCATGACCCCCGTACCGAGCTCTTCAAGGGGCAGCTCGACCTGGACGACGAGGGTTACCTCAAGGTCGACGCTCCCTCGACGCGCACCAACCTGACCGGCGTCTTCGGCGCCGGCGATGTCGTCGACCACACGTACCGGCAGGCCATCACCGCTGCCGGCACCGGCTGCTCCGCCGCCCTCGACGCCGAGCGTTTCCTTGCCGTGCTCGCCGACGAAGAGAAGGCCGCTGCGGCAGCCGTCTGATCCACGCCTCTCACCCCACACCCCCGCGAAGTTAAGGAGGCCGCCGTGGCCGGCGCCCTGAAGAACGTGACTGACGACTCCTTTGAGGAGGACGTCCTGAAGAGCGAAAAGCCCGTACTGGTGGACTTCTGGGCAGCCTGGTGTGGCCCGTGCCGCCAGATCGCTCCCTCCCTGGAGGCAATCGCAGCCGAGCACGGCGACGAGATCGAAATCGTCAAGCTCAACATCGACGAGAACCCGGCGACCGCCGCCAAGTACGGCGTGATGTCGATCCCGACGCTGAACGTGTACCAGGGCGGCGAGGTCGCCAAGACCATCGTCGGCGCCAAGCCGAAGGCCGCAATCCTCCGCGACCTCGAAGGCTTCATCGCCAAGTAGGACCACGGTGCACTGTTTCACGTGAAACGGGTCCATCCCTTGAGGGGATGGACCCGTTTCACGTTCTCCTGAGCTCTCGGATCACAGTGGGCGCAGTGCCGGTTCCTTCTGTACGGCACCCAGCAACCGGTCCAGTGCCAATTCGACGTCTTCCTTCCACGAGAGCGTCGTGCGCAGCTCCAGTCTCAGCCGTGGATACACCGGATGCGGGCGTACGGTCTTGAAGCCCACCGCCAGCAAATGGTCAGCCGGAAGTACACAGGCCGGCTCCTTCCACCGGGCATCACCGAAGGCCTCGATCGCCTTGAACCCTCGTCGCAGCAGGTCCTTGGCGACGGTCTGCACCATGACCCGCCCCAGACCCTGCCCCTGATACCCGGGCATGATCCACGCAGTCATCAACTGCACGGCATCGGGGGACACGGGACTGGTGGGAAAGGCGGTCGAACGCGGAACATACGCCGGTGGCGCATAGAGGACGAAGCCGACCGGCACATCGTCCACATAGACGACCCGGCCACACGATCCCCACTCCAGCAGGACAGCCGAGATCCACGCTTCCTTTTCCAGCTCCGGAGTGCCTGCCTTTACCGCAGCTTCCCCACTGACCGGATCAAGCTCCCAGAAGACACACGAGCGGCAGCGCTTGGGGAGATCGGGAAGGTTATCCAGTGTGAGCGGTACGAGCCGCCGTCCCATGAAGGCTGTTCCTCGCTTCCTTCGCCCGCCGCATCGCGTGCGGCGGTCAGTGCACTCCGTTCGTGGAGCAGGCCGCCGACAAACCCTCCGACGGCTCCCAAGCCCAGCCCCACTGTCACCAGCCGGCTGCGGCTCACTGATCGCATGGCCCTCCCTCCGCCGAGGTGGATCAAGCTGGATGTGCCATATCAGAATGAATCGTATCCACCCGGAGACGAAGCCGACACTGTGAGAAAGCAAAGGGCGGGCCGTGTTCCGGTAAGTACCCGCACACGGCCCGCCCCACGGCTCACTCGGCGGGTGTCAGCCCTCGCCGCCCTCGGCCGACTCCTCGGAAAGACGCCGCTCCAGCACGCGGCCCTCACCCGGCGCCAGACTGCCGAGAATGCGGTCCAGATCTTCCATCGAGGCGAATTCGACGACGATCTTTCCCTTCTTCTGCCCGAGGTCGACCTTCACCCTGGTCTCGAAGCGGTCCGAGAGCCGGGAAGCAAGATCGGAGAGAGCGGGAGACAGCCGACCGCCGGCCCGGGGCCCCTTGGCCTTTGGGGTACTGGTGGTCCGGGAACCCATCAGGGTCACGATCTCCTCGACCGCACGCACCGAGAGGCCTTCGGCCACGATGCGATGGGCCAGCCGATCCTGCTCCTCGGAGTCGTCGACGGACAACAGCGCTCGGGCATGACCGGCCGACAGCACCCCGGCAGCGACCCTGCGCTGCACAGGCGGGGAGAGCCGCAGCAGCCGCAGCGTGTTCGACACCTGCGGGCGCGACCGCCCGATACGGTCGGCCAGCTGGTCATGCGTGCACTTGAAGTCCTTGAGCAGCTGGTCGTACGCGGCTGCCTCCTCCAGTGGGTTCAGCTGAGCCCGGTGGAGATTCTCCAGGAGTGCGTCCAGGAGCAGCTTCTCGTCGTCCGTGGCCCGCACGATGGCCGGGATGCGCTCCAGACCCGCCTCACGGCAGGCCCTCCAGCGCCGCTCGCCCATGATGAGCTCGTAGCGCTCCGGTCCCAGCTTCCGCACGATGACAGGCTGGAGGAGACCGACCTCCTTGATGGAGGTGACGAGCTCGGCAAGCGCGTCCTCGTCGAACACCTCACGAGGCTGCCGGGGGTTCGGAGTGATGGAGCCGAGGAGAACCTCGGCGAAGTACGCTCCCGCAGCGCCCGTCGCCTCGGAGGAGGCTTCGGGCTGCGAGACGGGCGCGCTCGGCCCCGGTACAGCGGAAGCAGCCGCGAGCGTGGCCACCTTCGCAGCGGCCACTCCTCGCTCGGCCGTCATCACCGGAATCGCGCCGGGCGAGGCCGCGACCGGCTCGGAGGCTGGCACCTGACGTTCCTGCGGGGCAGCGGGAATCAGTGCGCCCAGCCCACGCCCCAATCCTCTACGACGCTCACTCACTGGATCCCCTCCGAAATGTTCTGCTGACTGTTCTGGCTGCCTGAGTGGGCGTGCTGGGCCTCGTAGTGCACCCCGACCCCCCGCAGGGCAATCTCACGAGCTGCTTCGAGATACGACAAGGATCCGCTAGAACCCGGGTCGTAGGTCAGAACGGTCTGCCCATAACTCGGCGCCTCCGAGATTCGTACCGACCGGGGGATGTTTGTGCGCAGCACCTCCTTGCCGAAGTGGCTGCGCACCTCCTCCGCCACCTGGGAAGCAAGCCGGGTCCTACCGTCGTACATGGTGAGAAGGATCGTCGACACATGCAGATCCGGGTTCAGATGCCCCCGGACGAGATCAACGTTCCTCAGCAGCTGTCCCAGTCCTTCCAGCGCGTAGTACTCGCACTGAATGGGGATCAGCACCTCAGCGCCCGCGACCAGGGCGTTGACCGTCAGCAGACCGAGCGAAGGCGGGCAGTCAATAAGGATGTAGTCCAGTGGCTGCTCATACGCCTGGATCGCTCGCTGCAGTCGACTCTCCCGCGCCACCAGCGACACCAGCTCGATCTCCGCACCGGCGAGATCGATGGTGGCAGGGGCGCAGAAGAGACCTTCGACGTCCGGTACGGGCTGCACCACGTCGGAGAGCGGCTTGCTCTCCACCAGAACGTCATAGATAGAGGGAACTTCGGCATGGTGGTCGATGCCCAGGGCCGTGGAGGCATTTCCCTGCGGGTCGAGGTCGACCACCAGAACACGTGCGCCGTGGAGTGCAAGCGAGGCGGCAAGGTTCACCGTCGTGGTTGTCTTGCCCACGCCGCCCTTCTGGTTGGCCACCACCATGACGCGTGTCTGGTCAGGGCGGGGCAGCCCCTCGCCGGCGCGGCCGAGGGCCTCGACCGCCAGCTGGGCCGCACGACCGATGGGTGTGTCATCCATCGGCGGCGGTGTTTCACGTGAAACACCGTCCCCCGCCGATTCGGTTCGGGGACCGGGGACCGGATCGGTCATCGGTCCCGCGATGTTGGCGTCGGACCGCAAGGATTCACTCTCCTCGACTTCAGGCTCGCAATGAGCAGAGCCTGCCATGCTTTCGGGGTCGTGAACCAGCGAGGCCCGCTCTTCTGTGGATGAATCCACTTCTGTGGACAACTCCGTAGCCCTAGCGGGCCTGCGATGGCGCGGAGCGGCAGCCGCACGGCCGCGGCCGATGATTCCATGCAGCAGAGAGCGACGTTTCACGTGAAACACGATGCCCCTGCAGCCTAGCTACAGGGGCACGACACTCCGCACAGAGTGCGTTGGCTGCTTGTGCGGGGCATTACCGATAGACGGCACGAACTGTACGTAATGGCTGATCTCGCAACGTGACTACGCGGCTCAGCGTCGCCGTCGCGTGCGGCTCGTCCTTGCGGCCTTGGCCCTCTTTGCGGCGAACCTCACACCGCCCGGGCTCTCGCCGACCACTACGCGCACCACGGTGGACATCGGTTCGACCACGCCCTCCCCGACGTGCAGCACCTCGGTCTCCACCACGCCGAGCTTGCTCAGAGCGGCCCGTGCGCCGTTGATCTCCTCCTCGGCAGTGTCGCCCTTGAGCGCCAGCATCTCCCCGTAGGGGCGCAGCAGTGGCACACCCCAGCCGGCGAGTCGATCGAGCGGCGCCACGGCCCGGGCCGTGACGACATGGACCGGCGGAAGCGTCCCCAGGACTTCCTCGGCCCGGCCGCGGACCACGGTGACATGGTCCAGCCCGAGCAACTCGACGACTTCCTGGAGAAAGTTCGTCCGCCGAAGCAGCGGCTCCAGCAAGGTGATCTTCAAGTCGGGACGCACCAATGCCAGTGGAATCCCCGGAAGGCCCGCTCCGGAGCCCACATCGCAGACCGTGACACCTTCGGGCACCACTTCGGAGAGCACCGCACAGTTCAGCAGATGCCGTTCCCACAGCCGAGGCACTTCGCGGGGGCCGATCAGACCGCGCTTGACCCCGGCATCGGCAAGGAGCTCCGCGTACCGGACAGCCTCCGGGAAGAACTCACCGAAAACTGCCCGGGCCTCTTCAGGCGCCTGGGGAAGCTCTACTTCCGCCGTCACGGGAACCGTCCTTCCATACCGCACTACCGCACTGTGGGTGGCTGACTATCAGGCTGACAAAGATCGGCCCCGCCTGCGAACAGACGGGGCCGACAGAACAAGGGTCCGATCAGGCCGGGAGGACGACGACGAAGCGCTGTGGCTCCTCGCCCTCCGACTCGCTGCGCAGACCTGCGGCCGCAACCGCATCATGCACAACCTTGCGCTCGAACGGCGTCATCGGGTCCAGCTTCACCGGCTCACCGGTCTTCTTGACCTCGTCCGCGGCCTTGGCACCCAGCTCGGCCAGGACCGCACGCTTCTTGGCCCGGAAGCCTGCGATGTCCAGCATCAGACGGCTGCGGTCACCGGTCTCCCGGTGCACAGCCAGTCGCGTCAGCTCCTGGAGTGCCTCCAGCACCTCACCGTCGCGGCCCACGAGCTTCTGCAGTTCACGTGCCGAGTCGCTGATGATCGAGACCGCGGCCCGGTCCGCCTCGACGTCCATGTCGATGTCACCGTCGAGGTCGGCGATGTCGAGCAGGCCCTCGAGGTAGTCAGCTGCGATCTCCCCTTCCTGCTCAAGGCGGGTCAAGGTGTCGCTGCCCTCAGCGGCCGTGGAGGTGGTGCCTTCCGTCACGGATGGACTCCTTCTTACTTCTTGGACGGGTGCTTGGGCCGCTGGGGGCCCCTGCGCTGTCCGGACTTGGCTTGGCGTGAGGAGCCGGACGCGGGCTTGCCCGCCGGCTTCGGCTTGTCGTCCTGCTTCTGCAGCGAGGTCTTGGCCTCCGACGCGGTGGAGTCGGTCTCCTTCGCCGCACCGGGCTGAGCGGCACCGGGCTGAGCGGCACCGGCCTGAGTCGTACCGCTCTGACGCTTCGCCTTGGTCTGGCGCTTGGGCTGCTGGCGCTTCAGTGCGGATCCACCCTCGGCCTCGGCAAGAGCGGTATCGCTCTTCGTCACCGTGCCGTCCTCCTGGGCGACAAGGCCGAGCTTGGCCAGTCCGGTGATGAACTTCCGCTCGATGTCGTTACGGTCCGGGCCCTTGGCCACGATCCGCTTGATCGTGTTGCGCCTGGCCCGGCCGCGCACCTCCCCGTGAGCGGTGACGCTCTTCAGCAGACGTTCCAGGTAGTGGGTCTGCGCCTTGCTGCCCGGGGTCGGGTTCTGGTTGATCACGTACATCTGCTGACCCATGGTCCAGACGTTCGTGGTCAGCCAGTAGACGAGGACACCGACAGGGAAGTTGATGCCCATGCCGGCGAAGATCAGCGGGAAGACGTACATGAGCATCTTCTGCTGCTGCATGTACGGCGTCTTGACCGTCAGGTCGACGTTCTTCGTCATCAGCTGGCGCTGGGTGAAGAACTGCGACGCCGACATCATGACGATCATGACCGCGGTGACGACCCGGACATCGGTCAGCGAGGCACCGAGCGCCTGGACCGTCGCTTCGCTGTCCATGAACTTGGCAGCGAGCGGAGCACCGAAGATGTGCGCCTGGCGGGCGCTGTCGAGCAGCGGCTGGTCGATGACACCGATCGTCTTGCCCGAGGCGATGGCCGAAAGCACGTGATACAGGGCGAAGAAGAACGGCGACTGCGCCAGGATGGGAAGGCACGAGGAGAGCGGGTTGGTACCCGTCTCCTTGTACAGCTTCATCATCTCTTCGGACTGACGCTGCTTGTCGCTCTTGTAGCGCTCCTGGATCGCCTTCATCTTCGGCTGGAGCACCTGCATGTTCCGGGTCGACTTGATCTGCTTGACGAAAAGCGGGATCAGGCAGATCCGGATCAGCACCACCAGGGACACGATGGACAGGCCCCAGGCCCAGCCCGTGTTATCGCCGAAGATCGCTCCATACAGCGTGTGGAACTGGACGATGACCCACGAAACGGGGTAAGTGATAAAGCTGAACAGACTGGCAATCGTGTCCACTAATCAGGCTCCTTGAGCATTGGGCGAAGTCTCTGCGGCCGGGCTCGGGGGTTCAGAGGCCGTCCCCCCAAGAGGCACATCAGCGGCGGAGTCCCCGGCCTTGCTGCTACGCAGTGCATTACGCAGCAGTTCGTGCCAACGCGGACGTTTGCGTGGCGGAACATGGTCCACGCCGCCGGGTGACCACGGATTGCACCGCAGGATGCGCCACGCGGTCAGCGCGGTTCCCTTGATCGCTCCGTGCCGGTCGATCGCCGTATATCCATAGTGGGAACACGACGGGTAGTAACGGCAGACAGGCCCGAGGAGTGGGCTGATCGTCCACTGGTACAGCTTGATCAGAGCCAGCAGCGGGTACTTCATCGCGCGCCCCCTCCCAGCAGCCGCTGAAGAGCGGCGTCCAGGTCTCGGGCCAGCTGTTCATGGTCGGCGTCGCCCGATCCGGGCAGCGCTCGTACGACAACCAGGCTACCGGGGGGCAGCATGGCCAGACGATCGCGGACCAGATGGCGAAGCCTCCGCTTCACGGCTGTGCGTACGACCGCGCCACCCACGGCTTTGCTGACAACGAAACCCGCACGCGGCGGGGGAGCACTCTCCCCAGTCACGTGCGGGTCCGTTGCACCGCTGCGTAGATGGACGACGAGTAGTGGCCGTCCGGCCCGGCGTCCTCGACGTACTGCGGTCGCGAAGTCCTCGCGCCGCCTCAGCCGATTCTCGGTAGGCAGCACGTCATGACCTGTACGCGATCAGGCGGACAGGTTGGCGCGACCCTTGCCACGGCGGGACGCGAGAATCGCGCGGCCGGCACGGGTGCGCATACGCAGCCGGAAGCCGTGGGTCTTCGCGCGACGACGGTTGTTCGGCTGGAAGGTGCGCTTGCTCACTCGGGGGCTCCAGAAATGATTGTGTGTTGGCGGGACATCGCCTGGCTGTCACCGTGCGCCCACGAGGGATTCGCGTAAACGCCTTAGTGCACCGCTTCACAATCACAGATCGTGATCTTTGCCCATCGGAGGCAGGCGGCAGCAGCCATCGACAACTCGACCTGGTCACGGTACGCGCGGCTACGCCATCCGGTCAAACCCGCCCCGCGAGGGCCCGCGCTGTACACAGCCTGTGGACAACGACTTGAACCTCACGGGTCGGCCTGACTACCGTGGCTGGACTGCGGTTCTTTTTCTTCCCGCCTGCCGGGCCTCACCCGTCCCGACCCATCCCGTCCCGAGAACCACACATTCGTGGGACCAGCGAGAAAGCGTGCCTTGTGGCTGACGTACCTGCCGATCTTGCCGCAGTGTGGCCACGAGTGCTGGAGCAACTCCTCGGGGAGGGCCAGCAGGGCATCGAGCCGAAGGACAAGCAGTGGATCGAGCGCTGCCAGCCGCTCGCGCTAGTCGCCGACACCGCGCTGCTCGCCGTGCCCAACGAATGGGGCAAGCGCGTCCTCGAGGGACGGCTTGCGCCGCTCATCAGCGAGACGCTGAGCCGTGAATGCGGACGCCCGATCCGGATCGCGATCACTGTCGACGACTCGGCGGGCGAACCGCCGAACCCGCCGGCACCCCCGATGCACCAGTCCCAGCAGCCTGAGCAGCACCGCTACCAGGGACCGCAGCACGACGAGCGGCAGCACAACGACGCGTACGACGGATACGGCCACCGGCCCTCGGACGACGGCATGCCGACGGCCCGCCCCGCCTACCCCGACTACCAGCAGCAGCGCCCCGAGCCCGGCGCCTGGCCGCGCACCCAGGAGGACCTCTCCTGGCAGCAGCCCCGGCTCGGCGGATTCCAGGAGCGCGACGCGTCCGCGGAGCAGTGGCGTGAGCCGCAGCACGACTACCGCCCCCAGCAGCACGACTACCGGTCCCAGCCGCCCGAGCACCAGGGTTACGAGCAGCTGCGCCCCGAGCGTCACGACATGCCGGACCCCCAGCACCGGCAGGGCGGTCCTGGCACCGGACGACCCGGCGGCGCCACCGGACCGATGGGTGCACAGCCCGCACCCGCACCCGGTCCCGGCGAACCCCATGCCCGGCTGAATCCGAAGTACCTCTTCGACACCTTTGTCATCGGCGCATCCAACCGATTCGCGCACGCCGCCGCCGTCGCTGTCGCCGAGGCACCCGCGAAGGCGTACAACCCCCTCTTCATCTATGGGGAGTCGGGGCTCGGCAAGACCCACCTGCTGCATGCCATCGGGCACTACGCGCGCAGTCTCTACCCGGGCACCCGGGTGCGCTATGTGAGCTCCGAGGAGTTCACCAACGAGTTCATCAACTCGATCCGCGACGGCAAGGGCGACACCTTCCGCAAGCGGTACCGCGACGTGGACATCCTGCTGGTCGACGACATCCAGTTCCTGGCGAGCAAGGAGTCGACGCAGGAGGAGTTCTTCCACACCTTCAACACGCTCCACAACGCCAACAAGCAGATCGTGCTGTCCTCGGACCGGCCGCCCAAGCAGCTGGTCACCCTGGAGGACCGGCTGCGAAACCGTTTCGAGTGGGGTCTGACCACCGATGTGCAGCCGCCGGAGCTGGAGACGCGCATCGCGATCCTCCGTAAGAAGGCGGTGCAGGAGCAGCTCAACGCCCCGCCGGAGGTCCTGGAGTTCATCGCCTCCCGCATCTCGCGCAACATCCGGGAGCTGGAGGGAGCGCTGATCCGGGTCACGGCCTTCGCCAGCCTCAACCGGCAGCCGGTGGATCTCGGGCTGACCGAGATCGTGCTGAAGGACCTGATCCCGGGTGGCGAGGACTCGGCTCCGGAGATCACGGCGACGGCCATCATGGCAGCGACCGCCGACTACTTCGGTCTGACCGTGGAGGACCTCTGCGGATCCTCACGCAGCCGGGTGCTGGTGACGGCTCGCCAGATCGCGATGTATCTCTGCCGTGAGCTGACGGATCTCTCACTGCCCAAGATCGGCGCGCAGTTCGGCGGCCGCGACCACACGACAGTGATGCACGCGGACCGCAAGATCCGTGCGCTGATGGCTGAGCGACGCTCCATCTACAACCAGGTCACCGAGCTCACCAACCGCATCAAGAACGGCTGACAGAGCGCCGGTACGGCTTCTGGCACAACTTCATGCACGGCGCCGAGGGCGCCCCTGCCGGACTTCCGCACAAGTCCGGCAGGGGCGTCCTTCGTCGTCTCCTGCCCACATCCATGGGGCCGGGGCACGCCTCGGCGTGGTCCTGAAGCGTTCCTGCCGGCCACCGGGAGCTCTTCTGCCGGCCTCCGGAACGCCTCCGTGGAGCTCCAGGTCACCTCGGCGGAGCCTCCAAAGGCCTCCCGGACCCGTTCCCGGCGCCATCCGCACGCCGCCGCCCCGGCCCTGGTGTTCGAATACACGCCGCCGACCTGCGGTTCTCCACAGATCTGGGGAAAATTTCCCCTCCACAGCCTGGGGATCGCGAAGTTGTCCATATTGCTTCCACAGGGGTGACTGCCGATACTCCATCAGGCCAGGTCAAGGGCCTGGGGATTTGTGGTCAACAGTGATCCACAGCCTGTGGACAAAATATTCGTCCACAGGGACCATCCGATGTTGTCCACCGGCAGCCCACAGGCGGGGCTGCGTTGTCCCCAGCTTCTCCACACCCCTGTCCACTGTTCGGCAACACAACACCCGCTTTCACCGTGCGGAGTGAAAGGCGTCACACCAGGGAGCCTGGTTGGGCTGTGGGGAACCTGGGCAAAACTGGGGACAGCCCTGGGGAGAAACACCCCTGTCCTGTGCATCGGGTGTGCAGAACTTTTGCGTGTCCACAGAAACGCTGGGTTGTCCACCGATGCCACCCACAGGACCAGTGGATAAAAAACCGGGCCTGACCTGCGAAAACGACGTTATCCACGGTTTCCACAGGCCCTACTACTACTGCCACATAGAGTTAGCTCGGATTCCGCTTCGAAGTGGGTGCTGTGCACAACTCGGCGCCGGAGCTCTCCGAACCTCTTGTCGCGACTTGACCCCGAGCAGCACCGAGTGTCGGTGCCGTACGTCAGACTGGTCCCGGGACGTCCTCCCCCTGCCATCGGCGGAGCGACCCCGACCAGACCACGAAGGCCAGCAGGGCGAGCGAGCAACAGCAGGAGGCGGTTCCGGTGAAGATCCGGGTGGAGCGCGATGTACTCGCGGAGGCGGTGGCCTGGGTGGCCCGCAGCCTTCCGGCCCGTCCGCCGGCGCCCGTTCTTGCGGGCCTTCTTCTGAAGGCTGAGGACGGCGCCCTCAGCTTCTCCAGCTTCGACTACGAGGTCTCGGCCCGGGTCTCGGTGGACGCCGAGGTCGAGGAGGACGGCACGGTGCTGGTCTCCGGCCGGCTGCTCGCCGATATCTGCCGCGCCCTCCCCAACCGACCGGTGGAGATTTCCACCGACGGTGTACGGGCCACCGTGGTCTGCGGCTCCTCGCGATTCACACTCCACACCCTTCCTGTGGAGGAGTACCCGGCGCTGCCGCAGATGCCGACGGCGACGGGCACGGTCCCGGGCGAGGTCTTCGCCTCGGCCGCTGCCCAGGTCGCCATCGCCGCGGGCCGGGACGACACACTGCCCGTCCTGACCGGTGTGCGGATCGAGATCGAGGGCGACACCGTCACCCTGGCGTCCACCGACCGCTACCGCTTCGCGGTCCGCGAGTTCCTGTGGAAGCCGGAGAACCCGGACGCGTCGGCTGTGGCCCTGGTGCCCGCCAAGACGCTGCTGGACACCGCTAAGGCCCTGACCAGCGGTGACACGGTCACGCTGGCGCTGTCCGGCTCCGGTGCCGGTGAAGGTCTGATCGGTTTCGAGGGCGCGGGCCGGCGTACGACCACGCGACTGCTCGAAGGCGATCTGCCGAAGTACCGGACGCTGTTCCCCACCGAGTTCAACTCGGTCGCCGTCATCGAGACCGCCCCGTTCGTCGAGGCCGTCAAGCGTGTGGCCCTCGTCGCCGAGCGGAACACCCCGGTGCGGCTCAGCTTCGAGCAGGGCGTGCTGATCCTGGAAGCCGGATCCAGCGATGATGCACAGGCTGTGGAGCGCGTCGACGCCGTGCTGGACGGTGACGACATCTCGATCGCCTTCAACCCGACCTTCCTGCTCGACGGGCTCAGCGCGATCGACTCCCCGGTCGCCCAGCTCTCCTTCACGACGTCCACCAAGCCCGCGCTGCTCAGCGGTCGGCCGGCTGTGGATGCCGAGGCGGATGACGCGTACAAGTACCTGATCATGCCGGTCCGCCTCTCCGGCTGATCCGGACACCGGTCCTGTCACGGCAGCGTCCGACGGGCACGCTCGGCTCCGAGCATGCCCGTCGGTCTGTCCCCGGCCGGGCGTAGGCTCGGCCTTGGGTACGAATCGGCACAACGCTTAAGGAATCTCTGATGGAGCTCGGTCTCGTCGGCCTCGGCAAGATGGGCGGCAACATGCGCGAGCGCATCCGCCGCGCAGGCCACACCGTCATCGGTTACGACCGCAACCCGGACGTCTCCGATGTCCACAGCCTCGACGAGCTTGTGGGCAAGCTGAAGGGCCCGCGGGTCATCTGGGTGATGGTCCCGGCCGGTGCCGCGACCCAGTCCACGATCGACGAGCTGGCCGCGCTGCTCTCGCCCGGCGACATCGTCGTGGACGGCGGGAACTCCCGCTGGACGGACGACGAGAAGCATGCGGTCGAGCTGGGCATCAAGGGCATCGGCTTCGTCGACTGCGGTGTCTCGGGCGGCGTCTGGGGCCTGGAGAACGGCTACGCGCTGATGTACGGCGGCGACGCCGAGAGCGTGGCGAAGGTCCAGCCGATCTTCGACGCGCTGAAGCCGGAAGGCGACTTCGGCTCCGTCCACGCGGGTAAGGTCGGCGCCGGCCACTTCGCGAAGATGGTCCACAACGGCATCGAGTACGCCATGATGCAGGCCTACGCCGAGGGCTGGGAGCTGCTGGAGAAGGTCGACTCCGTCACCGATGTGCGCGAGGTCTTCCGCTCCTGGCAGGAGGGCACGGTCATCCGTTCCTGGCTGCTCGACCTGGCGGTCAACGCGCTGGACGACGACGAGCACCTCGACAAGCTCCGTGGCTTCGCCGCCGACTCCGGTGAGGGCCGGTGGACGGTGGAGGCCGCGATCGACAACGCAGTGCCGCTGCCCGCGATCACCGCGTCGCTCTTCGCGCGATTCGCCTCGCGCCAGGACGACTCCCCGCAGATGAAGATGATCGCCGCGCTGCGCAACCAGTTCGGTGGCCACGCGGTCGAGAACAAGAAGTAACCGCACCGAGGGCGGGCCGGACCGATATCACCGGCCCGCGCCGCGGAGCACGGAGCAGGAAGCCGGGAAGGTCGGCATACACCCATGCATGTCACGCATCTCTCGCTGGCCGACTTCCGCTCGTACGCCCGGGTCGAGGTTCCTCTCGACCCGGGCGTCACCGCGCTCGTGGGGGCGAACGGTCAGGGCAAGACGAATCTGGTCGAGGCCGTCGGCTACCTCGCGACGCTCGGTAGCCATCGTGTCTCCTCCGATGCGCCACTGGTGCGGATGGGTGCGGACCGGGCCGTCATTCGGGCCGCCGTCACCCAGGGTGAGCGCGCGCAGCTGATCGAGCTGGAGCTCAACCCGGGCAAGGCCAATCGCGCCCGGATCAATCGATCGTCGCAGGTCAGGCCCCGTGACGTGCTGGGGATCGTACGGACCGTGCTGTTCGCGCCGGAAGATCTGGCGCTCGTCAAGGGCGATCCCGGGGAGCGTCGGCGCTTCCTCGACGAGCTGATCACTGCGCGTTCGCCGCGGATGGCCGGTGTCCGTTCGGACTACGAGCGGGTGCTGAAGCAGCGCAACACCCTGCTGAAGTCCGCGGCGATGGCGCGCAGGCACGGCGGCCGGTCGATGGATCTGTCCACCCTCGATGTGTGGGACCAGCATCTGGGCCGGGTGGGCGCGGAGCTGCTGGCGCAGCGGCTGGATCTGATTGCGACCCTGCAGCCGCTGACGGACAAGGCGTACGCGGATGTCGCGCCCGGTGGCGGCCCGGTGACGCTGGAGTACCGCAGTTCCGTCGGTGCGGGTGTGGAGCCCGCCCGTACCCGTGACGAGTTGTACGAGCAGCTGCTCGCTGCGCTCGCGGAGGTCCGCAAGCAGGAGATCGAGCGGGGTGTGACGCTGGTCGGTCCGCACCGTGACGATCTGCTGCTGGGACTGCGCGGGATGCCCGCCAAGGGGTACGCGAGCCATGGCGAGTCCTGGTCGTACGCGCTGGCGCTGCGGCTTGCCTCGTACGATCTGCTGCGCACCGAGGGCAATGAGCCGGTGCTCGTCCTGGACGATGTCTTCGCCGAGCTGGACGCGAGGCGCCGGGAACGGCTGGCGGAGCTGGTTGCCCCGGGTGAGCAGGTGCTGGTGACGGCGGCGGTGGACGATGACGTTCCGGGTGTGCTGGCGGGAACGCGGTATGCGGTGTCGGCGGGCGAGGTGAAGCGGATATGAGTGGCTCCGTCGATCCGGCGAAGGGCGATGCCGGCGGCCCGCAGGAGCCGTTGGGCGAGGTGAGGCAGCCGGAGGCGTCCGGTGTCGATCTGGCGCGGGTCGCCCTGCGTGCCGCGAAGGAGCAGGCTCGGGCGCGCGGGGCCGCAGCGCAGCAGAAGAAACAGGCCAGACGGGGCGGTGGGCTGCGTTCGGGCGCGCGGGCGGACGGGCGCGATCCGTTGCCGCTGGGCACCGCGATCAATCGTCTGATCACCGAGCGCGGCTGGGAGACCCCCGCGGCGGTGGGCGGTGTGATGGGCCGCTGGCCGCAGATCGTCGGTGACGATCTGGCCAATCACTGTGTGCCGCTGCGGTACGACGAGGCCCCCGAGGAGCGGGTGCTCACGGTGCAGTGCGATTCGACGGCCTGGGCGACGCAGCTGCGGCTGCTGGCGCCGCAGCTGGTCGCCCGGCTGAACGCGGATCTAGGGCATGGCACCGTGAAGTTGATCAAGGTTCTGGGGCCGGGCGGTCCGCAGCGCAGATTCGGTCCGCTGCGTGCGCCGGGAAGCGTCGGCCCGGGCGACACCTACGGCTGACCTGGGCTTATCTCCCTCTGCGCGGTTCTTTGCCCGATGTCGGCGGCTGCCGTCCCGCAGTCCGGAGAAGTTCGGCTGCGGTGATGTGCTGCCTTCTATGCGGTTTTGTCTGCTGTTTCTGTGATGTACGGGTCTGTGCAGGTTGAAATCCTGCGGTGCGGCCGAGGCGTCCCTCACCGTAGTGAGAGGTTGACAGGCCGAAGCGCTCAATGCCCGCGTGAGCCTCTTGGGGCCCCATCCTGAATATGGGGAGTCGTCAGGCGCTCATTCAGGGCGGCACATGCGGACTCAGGTACCGGCAAACCCTCATTCGTGTCGGCGCTACCGGTAGACTGGTGAACAATCCCGCATCCTTGCGGGAGTCGTCGATACAAGCCGAACGACGCAGCCGCTCCCGCTTGCCCGGAGAACGGCCTGTGCTGTGCCAGAAAGGGCGCTTCGTGGCCGATTCCGGCAACCCCAACGAGAACATTCTGTCCACACCCGGTGAGAGCGGCGAGGCGGCTGCCTCGTACGACGCCAGCGCGATCACCGTCCTCGAGGGCCTGGACGCGGTCCGCAAGCGACCTGGCATGTACATCGGCTCGACCGGTGAGCGTGGACTTCACCACCTTGTGCAAGAGGTCGTCGACAACTCGGTCGACGAAGCCCTGGCCGGGCACGCGGACACCATCGACGTCACGATCCTTGCCGACGGCGGGGTCCGAGTGATCGACAACGGTCGCGGTATCCCCGTCGGCATCGTGCCGTCGGAGAAGAAGCCCGCGGTCGAGGTCGTGATGACGGTGCTGCACGCCGGCGGCAAGTTCGGCGGCGGCGGATATGCCGTCTCCGGCGGTCTGCACGGTGTCGGTGTCTCTGTCGTGAACGCCCTGTCGACGCGCGTCTCCGTCGAGGTCAGGACGGACGGCTACCGCTGGACCCAGGACTACAAGCTCGGTGTGCCCACGGCGCCGCTGGCTCGTAACGAGGCCACCGAGGAGACCGGTACGACCGTCACCTTCTGGGCCGACGGCGACATCTTCGAGACCACCGAGTACTCCTTCGAGACCCTGTCGCGCCGCTTCCAGGAGATGGCGTTCCTCAACAAGGGCCTGACGATCAGGCTCACGGACGAGCGTGAGTCCGCGAAGGCGACGGCGGGCGCGGATGTCGCGGAGGCGGTCGAGGTCGCCGAGGAGGAAGCGGCCCGTACGGTCACGTACCACTACGAGGGCGGCATCGTCGACTTCGTGAAGTACCTCAACTCCCGCAAGGGCGACGTCATTCACCAGTCGGTGATCGACATCGAGGCCGAGGACAAGGAGCGACTCCTCTCGGCCGAGATCGCGATGCAGTGGAACACGCAGTACAGCGAGGGCGTCTACTCCTTCGCCAACACGATCCACACGCATGAGGGCGGTACGCACGAGGAGGGCTTCCGTGCGGCGCTGACCACGCTGGTCAACAAGTACGCGCGGGACAAGAAGCTGCTGCGTGAGAAGGACGACAACCTCACCGGTGACGACATCCGTGAGGGTCTGACGGCGATCATCTCGGTGAAGCTGGGCGAGCCGCAGTTCGAGGGCCAGACGAAGACCAAGCTGGGCAACACGGAGGCGAAGACCTTCGTCCAGAAGGTGGTCCACGAGCACCTCACGGACTGGTTCGACCGGAACCCGAACGAGGCCGCGGACATCATCCGCAAGGGCATCGCGGCGGCCACGGCCCGCGTCGCCGCCCGGAAGGCGCGCGACCTGACCCGTCGCAAGGGGCTCCTGGAGAGCGCCTCGCTGCCGGGCAAGCTGAGCGACTGCCAGTCGAACGACCCGACGAAGTGCGAGATCTTCATCGTCGAGGGTGACTCCGCCGGTGGTTCGGCGAAGTCCGGCCGTAACCCGATGTACCAGGCCATCCTGCCGATCCGAGGCAAGATCCTGAACGTCGAGAAGGCCCGGGTCGACAAGATCCTGCAGAACACCGAGGTGCAGGCACTGATCTCGGCCTTCGGTACCGGAGTCCACGAGGACTTCGACATCGAGAAGCTCCGCTATCACAAGATCATTCTGATGGCGGACGCCGACGTCGACGGTCAGCACATCAACACGCTGCTGCTGACGTTCCTCTTCCGCTTCATGCGGCCGTTGGTCGAGGCCGGCCATGTCTACCTCTCCCGCCCGCCGCTCTACAAGATCAAGTGGGGCCGCGACGACTTCGAGTACGCGTACTCGGACCGCGAGCGCGACGCCCTGGTCGAGCTCGGCAAGCAGAACGGCAAGCGGATCAAGGAAGACTCGATCCAGCGCTTCAAGGGTCTCGGCGAGATGAACGCCGAGGAGCTGCGCATCACGACGATGGACGTCGACCACCGCGTGCTCGGCCAGGTCACGCTGGACGACGCGGCGCAGGCAGACGACCTCTTCTCGGTGCTGATGGGTGAGGACGTCGAGGCACGGCGCTCGTTCATCCAGCGCAACGCCAAGGACGTCCGCTTCCTCGACATCTGAGTCGGCCGTACCAAGCAAGCCGCAGCTCGAAAGGACTTGACCAGCAATGGCCGACGAGAACACCCCTGTGACCCCTGAAGAGGAACCCGCAGCCGCGGGTGTGGGCATGCGTGTCGAGCCCGTGGGGCTCGAGACGGAGATGCAGCGCTCCTACCTCGACTACGCGATGTCCGTCATCGTGTCGCGTGCGCTGCCGGACGTACGGGACGGCCTCAAGCCCGTCCACCGCCGTGTGCTGTACGCCATGTACGACGGCGGGTACCGGCCCGAGAAGGGCTTCTACAAGTGCGCCCGTGTCGTCGGTGACGTCATGGGTACGTACCACCCGCACGGCGACTCCTCGATCTACGACGCGCTCGTGCGACTGGCTCAGCACTGGTCGATGCGCATGCCGCTGGTCGACTCCAACGGCAACTTCGGTTCTCCGGGCAACGACCCGGCCGCAGCCATGCGGTACACCGAGTGCAAGATGATGCCGCAGTCCATGGAGATGGTCCGGGACATCGACGAGGAGACCGTCGACTTCCAGGACAACTACGACGGCCGCAACCAGGAGCCGACGGTTCTGCCGGCGCGCTTCCCGAACCTGCTGGTCAACGGCTCCGCGGGCATCGCGGTCGGCATGGCGACCAACATCCCGCCGCACAACCTGCGCGAGGTCGCGGCCGGTGCCCAGTGGTACCTGGAGCACCCGGAGGCCTCGCACGAGGAGCTGCTGGACGCCCTGATCGAGCGGATCAAGGGCCCGGACTTCCCGACCGGAGCGCTCGTCGTCGGCCGCAAGGGCATCGAGGAGGCGTACCGCACGGGCCGTGGCTCCATCACGATGCGCGCGGTCGTCGCGGTCGAGGAGATCCAGAACCGGCAGTGCCTGGTCGTCACGGAGCTTCCGTACCAGACCAACCCCGACAACCTCGCGCAGAAGATCGCCGACCTGGTCAAGGACGGCAAGGTCGGCGGCATCGCGGACGTCCGCGACGAGACGTCCTCGCGCACCGGCCAGCGCCTCGTGGTCGTGCTGAAGCGGGACGCGGTCGCCAAGGTCGTACTGAACAACCTGTACAAGCACACCGATCTCCAGACGAACTTCGGCGCGAACATGCTGGCGCTCGTCGACGGGGTGCCGCGCACGCTGTCGATCGACGCGTTCATCCGCCACTGGGTGACGCACCAGATCGAGGTCATCGTCCGGCGTACGAGGTTCCGCCTGCGCAAGGCGGAGGAGCGGGCGCACATCCTGCGCGGTCTGCTCAAGGCACTCGACGCGATCGATGAGGTCATCGCCCTCATCCGGCGCAGCCAGACGGTCGAGATCGCGCGTGAGGGCCTGATGGGCCTGCTGGAGATCGACGAGATCCAGGCGAACGCGATTCTGGAGATGCAGCTGCGCCGACTGGCCGCGCTGGAGCGCCAGAAGATCACGGCCGAGCACGATGAGCTCCAGGCGAAGATCAACGAGTACAACGAGATCCTGGCGTCGCCGGTACGGCAGCGGCAGATCGTCAGCGAGGAGCTGGCGGCGATCGTCGAGAAGTTCGGCGACGACCGGCGCTCCAAGCTGGTGCCCTTCGACGGTGACATGTCCATCGAGGACCTGATCGCCGAGGAGGACATTGTCGTCACCATCTCGCGCGGCGGCTATGTGAAGCGTACGAAGACGGACGACTACCGCTCGCAGAAGCGCGGCGGCAAGGGCGTCCGCGGTACGAAGCTCAAGGAAGACGACATCGTCGACCACTTCTTCGTGTCGACGACCCACCACTGGCTGCTGTTCTTCACCAACAAGGGCCGCGTCTACCGGGCCAAGGCGTATGAGCTTCCGGACGCCGGCCGGGACGCACGCGGCCAGCACGTCGCCAACCTGCTGGCCTTCCAGCCGGATGAGCAGATCGCCGAGATCCTGGCGATCCGGGACTACGAGGCCGCGCCCTATCTGATCCTCGCCACCAAGGGCGGCCTGGTGAAGAAGACCGCGCTGAAGGACTACGACTCCCCGCGTTCCGGCGGTGTCATCGCGATCAACCTCCGCGAGACGGAGGACGGCAGCGACGACGAGCTGATCGGTGCGGAGCTGGTCTCGGCCGAGGACGATCTGCTGCTCATCAGCAAGAAGGCCCAGTCCATCAGGTTCACCGCGACGGACGAAGCACTGCGCCCGATGGGCCGCGCCACCTCGGGCGTCAAGGGCATGAGTTTCCGCGAAGGCGACGAACTGCTCTCGATGAATGTCGTCAGGCCCGGTACGTTCGTGTTCACTGCCACCGATGGCGGGTACGCGAAGCGGACCCCCGTCGACGAGTACCGCGTTCAGGGTCGTGGCGGCCTGGGTATCAAGGCCGCCAAGATCGTGGAGGACCGGGGCTCGCTGGTCGGCGCGCTGGTGGTCGAGGAGACGGACGAAATCCTCGCCATCACGCTCGGCGGCGGTGTGATTCGTACGCGAGTCAATGAAGTCAGGGAGACGGGCCGTGACACCATGGGCGTCCAACTGATCAATCTGGGCAAGCGTGACGCGGTCGTCGGCATTGCACGTAACGCCGAGGCCGGCCGCGAGGCCGAAGAGGTCGATGGAGATGCGGATGCCGAGGCGACTGCCGAGGCGACTGCCGAGATCACTGTCGAGGGCACTGTCGAAGGCACGTCGCCTTCGGCCGGGGAGCACGAGGAGTAGAGCGTGAGTGGAGCCACGGGCGCCGGTTCGGCCGCTTCCGGAGCTGGAGCGAACGGTGCCCGTGGCCCTGCCACGGACTCCCAAGGGGGCACTGTGACGGACACCCGGGGGCCTCAGCCCCAGTACGAGGGATACGCGACCGGGCCGCTGCCCGGTGAGCGTGAGCCCGCGCCGGGGCAGGCAGGCGGGCCTTACCACCCGCCGCAGGCGTACTCCTCGCCCGCGGGCGGGACGCAGGGCGTCGGTGGCGCTCAGGCGGCCCGTCGCCCGCGGACGGGGGCGAGGACCACTCCGCGTACCCGCAAGGCGCGACTGCGGGTGGCGAAGGCCGATCCGTGGTCGGTGATGAAGGTCAGCTTCCTGCTCTCCATCGCGCTCGGCATCTGTACGGTCGTGGCGGCCGCGGTCCTGTGGATGGTGATGAACGCCATGGGCGTCTTCTCCACTGTGGGCGGCACCATCAGCGAGGCGACCGGCTCCAACGACAGCACCGGCTTCGATGTGCAGTCGTTCCTGTCGCTTCCGCACGTCCTCATCTTCACGTCGGTCATCGCGGTGATCGACGTTGTGCTGGCGACCGCGCTGGCGACGCTGGGCGCCTTCATCTACAACTTGTCGGCCGGTTTCGTGGGCGGTGTCGAGCTCACGCTGGCCGAGGACGAGTAGGGCTGCGGGTATCGATTTTGGGACTGGCCCCGACGTGCGCTAATCTTCAGAAGTCAGCGCGCAGCGCGGCGGGGCTATAGCTCAGTTGGTTAGAGCGCATCCCTGATAAGGATGAGGCCACAGGTTCAAATCCTGTTAGCCCCACCAGTACAAAGACCCCCGGTCCACTTGGGCCGGGGGTCTTTGGCATTTGCTGCTGACATCAACGGCTGCGGGCAGCGGATGAGCGGGTCTTCCAGGGGCTCGGCCGGCATTGCCACGGCTTCGCGCTCCCCGTCGCCGACCGCGTGGGTGTAGATGCCGATGGTCATGCTGATGCGGCTGTGCCGGAGGGTCGCCTGAGCCACCGTGGGGTGCACCTTCAGGAAGGCCAGCAGGGTGCCGCAGGTGTGCCGGGCCGTGATGCGCCGCACACCGGCCCGCTGCACGAGGCGGTCGAAGGTCCTCGTGCCCCTCCCGGCAGGCTTTGCGCCGGGGCCCCGTCGCCCCGTCGCCCCGTCCGGCGCGCCTGCTCGCCGCGTTGGCCACACGTCCTGGTAGCTCCGCTGCCAGGACGTCAGGCGACGGCTCCTACGTCTGGGTCCCGCTCGTCACCACCTGCACCACCGGCACCGTCACCGTCGACGGCGTGACCCGCCACTACCGCGTCCTCGTCACCAACGACGGCACCACCACCTACAACCCGCACTGGCTCGACGCCACCGCCACCAATGAGCTCTGGCTCGACATCCCCGACGGCATCGCCCCCGCCTACGCCCCCGATCTGACCCTGGCCTCCTGCACGAGCGGCATCCAGGCGACCGCCACCGACAACACCCCGGACCCGATCCGCGACTTCACCGGCTTCGAGACCCGCAGTCCGCCACGCCATGGTGGGTACGAAGCAGGCCCCCGGCTGCCCGGCGCACGAAAAGGCCCCCGACCGGTGTGAACCGGACCGGGGGCCCTGTGCGTCAGTGGCGCCGCTCTCACGGTGGCAGGAGGGATGCGTCCCCCGCCGGGGCCCCGTGGGCGGTGCGGGCGGCACCGGTGGTGCCTGTGGCGCTCATGGCGTCCCTCATGTCCGTCAGCAGGTGCCTGGTGGCCGGTGCGGAGCCGTGTGCCTCGGCGCGGATGCGCTGCTTCATCGTGGGTGGCAGCGACCTGTCACGCGGAAGGGTCCATCGCACCGACGGGGTGGTCGCGGTTGCCGCGGTCGCACCTGTGTGCTCCTGAGTCGTGGCCTCCGGCTGCGCGGCCGCGGCGGGGGTACTCATGAGCCCCATCGACGCGAGAAGCGCGAAGAAGGCGGTGATGAAGGCGGTCCAGATGCTCTTGACCTTGAAGGTGCTCATGACCCCTCGCTTTCGGGCGGTCCGGTTTGCTTACCTTTCTGATGATGTGGATGTAGCTCTCGATTTCGCGGACCGACGCCGTGGATCCGCCGATCTTCAGATGAACACCACTCGTCTGGTGTAACCGGGCTGGACGGACCGATTCGAGGCTGGGCGGGATGGCCGCTTTTGCCCGAAAACCAGCCGGGTCGCAGGCAGGTCACTGATCGGTATCGGTCGGTGTGTATAGTCGGGCGGCAGAAGTCCCCTACGTCAAGGAAAGACGAGGTCGCGCGGTGAAGAAGCTTCTCCTGGTCGCACTGGCCGCCATCGGCGGGCTCCTCGTGTACCGCCAGATCCAGGCGGATCGCGCCGAGCAGGATCTGTGGACGGAGGCGACTGACTCCGTGCCCGCAGGTTCGGGTGTCTGAGACAGAACAACGTTGTGCGGGCCCCGGTCGCTGAGCGACCGGGGCTTCGTGCTGTTGCGGGACCATGACACCTGTGCTCTTGAATTCACCTACGCAAATCAGTAGGTTGCGAGGGCAAAGGAGCCGATGGTCTGGTCGAGGGGGCACGGGTGGGAGCACGGAACCATCGCCGTACTTCAGCAGTGGGGACTTGGATCGGCGGGGCACTGCTCGCCCTGATCGCGGGTGCGATGCCCGCCACGGCTGCAGCCCCGGCCACGACCTCTCGGTCGCCTCGACGTACTCGTACGGTGCGACGCAGCTGTTCACGCCCGCCCGCTTCCCGGGCGGCGGCGGTGGTGAGTTCACCTCGTCGGCCCTGTACAGCGGCCGTCCAGCCGCGATCAGGATGGGTTCGGTGCCGGTTGCCTGGACCAACCGCTACGAGTACCGCTCAGCGGCCCAGCCGGTGCATGCCGGGGGCGAGTTCTCCATCTCGGTGACGCTGGGCGCGCAGGCTGCCGAGATTGCCGAGAACGCGCGGATCGGAACGCGCGGATCGGTGTGATGCTGCGGGTGTCGGTGCTCGGGACGAGCGGGCCGCCGAGCACCATGCCGGTGTCCTCGCCGGGAAGCCGGACAGGGGAGAGGGCAAGAGGACCGACAAGAAGGACACTTCGGCTGCGGCCGGAGACAGCGGAGGTACGGGCGGGGCAGGATGGACCGGCGTTGCGGCCGCTGCCGGGGCGGGCGCCGTGGTGGTGACCGCCGGGCTCGTGTTCGTACGCAGCCGCCGCAGGTCGGCCACACAGACGACGAGGGGAAGCGCGTGATGAGGCAGCGCAACGGGGGCCGGGCGACGCTGGCCGCGGCAGCGGCGATGTGCGTGGTGGCGGCGCTGCCGGGGCAGGCGTACGCGGCCGGTGAGCCTGCTGCGTATACCTTCGCCCCCGGGGCGAAGACGGTCCCGGGCGCGGAGGTCAGCACCTACGCGTCGACTCTGACGCCCGGGTCCGTCTACAGGAGCTCGATCAAGCCGGGCGAGAAGCTCTACTACCGCCTCGAACTCGACGCCGGTACGAACGCGTACGTCTCGGCGGTGGTCGTACCCAAGGCCGGTGGCAAGGTCGCGTACGGGGACGGCATCACGGTCAGTATCAGGGACAGCAGGGACCTGCGGTGCAGTTCCGAGGACGCCCGCTTCGGGGCGGCGGAGTTCCCGCATCCGATCGCCGCGTACGCCTACCGGGTCACGGACAAGGACAGCAGCACCTGCCAGGACGCCGGTACGTACAACGTCCTGATCGAGCGGGAGAGCAAGGCCACCTCGACGCCCGACCCTTGGGACCTGGAGCTCCGTTACGAGTCGGAGCCGACGCTGAAGAAGGGCGGCACGGCACCGACCGAGGCGCCCGAGGACTGGCCCTCGGCGTCGCCGACACCACCCAAGCAGGCCAAGAAGGAGGAACGGCCCGGCGGCACGAGCTATTACGACGCCACCAGCCTGGAGACCGGCACGTGGAGGGACGGCATCAAGCCGGGGCAGACCCTCTTCTACCAGGTGCCGGTGGACTGGGGACAGCAGATCTTCGCCACCGTCGACCTCGGCAACAGTGTCGGCGGTTCGGACGAGTACATCGGCAACGCGCTCGCACTGTCCCTGGATAATCCGGCGCACGGCCATGTCGACGACGCCTCGCCGCTGTCGTACTCCGGCAAGCCCGCCTCGGTGTCGCTCGATCCGCTGCCCCCGGTGGCGTACGAGAACCGGTACACGTTCAGTGCCGGCGAGAGCGCCATGCGGTTCGCGGGCTGGTACTACCTGTCGGTGTCGCTCAGCCCGAAGGTCGCTCATGCCTACGGGGAGAAGGCGATCCCGATGACTCTCAAGGTGCAGGTCGAGAACGCGGCGGAAGCGTCGCCGTACGGGGGTTCCGCCGGAATCTTCGGTGTGACGCAGGACGACAAGGACATGGCCAGGAGCGGTCAGAGCGCCCCTCAAGCCGACAAGAGCAACACGATGAAGATGGTGGGCGCGGCCGGGATCGGCGCAGGCGCCGTGCTGGTGCTCGGCCTCGGGGCGTGGACGCTGCTTGCGCGTCGCCGCACGGCGGCCGCCGTGGACGGTCCAGCCGGTGGCGCGGCGGGGCAGCAGCCCTACGGGGGGCCGCCGCAGGCCTGGTGACAGCGGCTGCAGCCACCGGGCCTCAGGCCTGGGTCAGTGCCCAGATTCCGACAGCGAAACAGACCAGCGCCACCAGCAGGACCGGGATCGCCACCCTCGGGGGCGGTCCCGGACGCTTCTGCGATGCCTGCGCGGGAGCGGCGGCCAGGGGGTGGGCCGGAGGCGATGCCGCAGCGAAATGCGGGGACATTCCCGCCCCGGGGTGCGGAACCTGCTGCTGCTCGGCGGTGTATGCACGAGTAGGAGCCGGTTCGCGCCGCACTGCGGATGTCGGGGCCTGGGAGAGATCCGGTGGGGCGGCAGGGAAGGGGGAACCCGTATGCGCCGGGAGCGGAGTGGGGGCAGGGGCAGGCTGAGCCTGTCGGGGCAGCGGCGTGGGAGGCGCCTGCTGCGGAGGCGGGGCGAGATGGAAGCTGCCCGTCTCCGACATCGGGGAGGGCGGTGGGGTGTGCGGCTGCTGTGCGGCCTGGCCCGCGTGTGCGGTGTGGTCGGCCGGGGACGGCTGGCTGGGGGTGGCGATCGGGCCTGCGGGGTCGAAACCGGCGGGCAGCGGGCCGAGTTGGTCGAAGACCTCCACCGGTTCGTCGTCGACACCTGGCTCCGGCAGCATCTCGACCGCGGCCGTCAGCGCCTTCCGCGCGCCGGTGGCTGTGCGGAACCGGGCCTGCGGATCCGGCTGCAGAAGACCTGCGAGGACCTGCCACAGCGGTTCCGGGATGCCTTGCGGGGCGCTGGGGGTGCCGTGCGAGGCGAAGTATTCGACGAGGGCCCGGGCATCCGGCTTCTTCCCCTGCAGCAGATAGAGCGCGACAAGCCCTACGGCGAAGAGGTCCGCGGGGAAGTCGGGCTCTGCGCCCATCATCTGCTCGGGCGCGAAGTAACCCGGCGTTCCCACCACATAGTTGGTCTCCGTCAGGCGGGGCTCGCCCTTGCGCATGGAGATGCCGAAGTCGGAGAGCCGCAGGTGCGGCCGGCCGGTGCCGGTGGCCTCCATCAGGATGTTGGCGGGCTTGATGTCGCGGTGCACGACGCCTTCCGCATGCACCGTCGACAGTCCGGACAGCAACTGGTCGAGCAGCGTGCAGACGAAGCGCAGGGGCAGTGGGCCGTAATCGCCGATGACATGCGCAAGCGAGCCGCCGCTCACCAGATCCATGGTGAACAGGACCTTGTCGTCGTCCGCGGCCCAACTGGCCGGGGCGAGCACATGAGGATGCTCGATCCGCAGGGCCTGCTCACGGACGAAGCGCAGCAGCGTGTGTGCGTCGCTCTGCTGAAGCACCTTGGCCGCCACGTACCGGCGGCGCCGGTGGTCCCAGGCTCGCCAGACGGCGCCGACGCCACCACGTCCGATCGGATCGATCAGCTCGTACCGACCAGCGAAGACCTCACCCATTGCGCTGTGCCCGCTCCCAGTTCCTGTTTCGGCTCGTGCCCGGCTCTCGGGGGTAGTGCACCAGAATCTTTCGTTCGGCTGAGCTTGTGGGGCCTGGTACGCACATCCGCCGCGTTGTCGTCGGTCCACAACGCCCGGCGCTGTTTTCCTCCTCCGCCTGGCAGCCGCACGTACCGCCCCTGAATCCGGTCCGGACCGAAAGAAAGGTCCTAGTGCCGTGACCGGCAAGCTTTGCCTCATGGGGCAGACATTGCCGGTCACGGCACTAGCTCTGGTGTCCTTCGTAGTGCGCGACCGCGTCCGCGGTGCGGCCGGCGCCGTACACCCTGAGGAACTCTGCCAGTTCCGGGTGGGTTGGGGCGAGGGAGTCGGCGGCATCGATGATGTCACCGGCGGCAGCGACCGACCGCAGCAGCGACTGGATCTCACGCACCACGCGGCGGACGGTGGGTGCCCCGCCGCTGGTCGTGGTCTGACCGGTGCCGGTGAGGACGGAACCGCCCTGGGACTTCTTGATCTCTTCCATGCGGTCGGTGGCCTCGCCCGCGCTGACGCTGCCGTCGGCGACCTGGCCGGCCAGCTCCTGCAGAGCCTGGACACGCTGGACGACCGCGGGGTTACCGATCTTCGCCCGCTGACCGCTCATCAGCTGAGAGAGCATGGGTGCGGACAGCCCGAGTACGGCGGCGAGCCGGGCCTGGTTCAGGCCGAGATCGTCGATGAGCCGGCGAAATAGAGCGCCCAGCGGTTCCCCGTACCAGCTGCGCTGAAGTTCCCTGGCTCTTGCCGTTGCTTCCTGCTGAACTGCATCCATGGCGTCTCCCCTTCGCTGAGGCTTCGCTGCTGCGAACCTCGTCCAGCATCTTACGGAGAGTGGTTGCCGACCGGGAGTCCCCATCTTTTTGGAAGATTCAGGGGGTCACCCGGTAGTCTGGTCTGCGGCGGTGACCAAGACGCTGATGCGTCCGGTGCTGTCCTCTTTTTCGGGGCCTTAGCTCAGTTGGTAGAGCGCTGCCTTTGCAAGGCAGATGTCAGGAGTTCGAATCTCCTAGGCTCCACGTCAAGAACCCCTCCGATCTGCGGAAACGCAGATC